>JAVWYO010000079.1:0-9223 GCA_036661515.1 Muribaculaceae bacterium
ACCCACACTACAAAAGTACAAAAAATCACAACATCTACAATAGTATTATGCCAATCCGCAAGATAAACCCACATCCACAACGAAACTAAGCAATAGCACCTTGCCTACCACAAGCCCTTCTTTTGTACGCCCATGATGGGCGTACAAAAAGAGCGGGCATCGACTCTGTGGAGTGATGCCCGCTCTGGGATATTTTATAAGAAATAAATCTTATTGTTGTGCTTTTGCTTTGCGAGCTTTCTTCTTAGCTTCTGCTACTTGGATTAAGTATGCGGTAGGAGCAGCAATGAATAGAGTTGCTAATGTACCGATAACTACGCCGAGAAGCATTGCAAATGTAAGACTACGAATAGTTTCACCTCCAAGAATAAATATACAAAGAAGTACAAGGAACGTACTGAACGATGTCATAATAGTACGAGTTAAAGTGCTATTAAGAGAGTTGTTGAACGTTTCAAGAGGATCTTGTTTAGGGTATAGGGTGCGTGTCTCACGAACACGGTCGAATACTACCACTGTATCATTTACTTGGTAACCGATAACCGTTAATATAGCCGCAATAAATGATTGGTCTATTTCCATTGAGAATGGAAGCCTTCCATAGAACAATGAATAGAATCCAATAATGATGAACGCGGTGAATGCCACTGCAGCAAGTGCGCCAGCAGAGAACGAAATATCACGGAAACGTATTAAGATATATAGTGCCATAGCGATAAGAGAAAGGACAACCGCCCATATAGCACCACGCGTGATGTCGGCAGCTATACTTGGTCCCACCTTTTCAGTGGATATAACACCAATGTCCTCATTCGATACGCTGAAGTCGTCATAAGTCATATCCCCAAGCTCAGATTTTAAACCTTGATAAAGGATACCCATGATTTCAATATCAATGTTTTCGTTATTAGATGCAATCTTGTAGTTGGTAGATATACGAACTTTTGTATCATTATCGATAGTAATTACCGATAGAGATGCGCCTTGGAATGAGTTTGCAAGTTGAGCTTGAAGTTCGTGAGTCTTCACTGGGTGTGTAAATTGTACGATGTAGTTACGACCACCAGAGAAGTCAATACCTGGGCTTAGCTTACGAACACCAAATGAGATACTTGCAATTATTATCATGACAAGCATTACGATATATCCAATCTTGCGTTTGCCTATGAAATTAATATGAGTGTTTGTCCATAAATCTTTAGTTAACTTAGTTGTGAAAGTTAAATTTTTGAAGCCACCCTTATCGAGAACTCCTTCAAAAATAAGACGGGTAATAAATACAGCAGTAAAGAAAGAGCAAACAATACTTATGATTAAAGTAGTAGCAAAACCCTTGATAGGACCAGTACCGTAAATCAACAAGATAACACCTGTGATAATTGAGGTAAGGTTAGAGTCAAAGATTGCTGAGAATGCGTTTTTGTAACCATCGGCTATAGCTGCTTTAATTCCTTTACCAGCACGAAGTTCTTCCTTAGAGCGTTCAAAGATAAGCACATTAGCATCGACTGCCATACCGAGAGCCAGCACGATACCAGCAATACCCGAAAGGGTTAGTACGGCTTGTATTGAGGCTAATATACCAAGAGTGAAGAACAAGTTGCATACTAAACCAAAGTTTGCAATAAGTCCTGGCCATGTCCCATATATCACAATCATGAAAATCATAAGGAGAACAAGTGCAAGTACAAATGACATAAGACCATTTGTGATAGCTTGTTGACCAAGAGATGGTCCGATAACACTTTCACTAACGATATTAACGTTAGCTACCATCTTACCACTCTTTAGAACGTTAGCTAAATCCTTTGCTTCTTCAACTGTGAAATTTCCAGTGATTTGTGAGCGTCCTCCTTCGATAACGCTATTAACGTTAGGGAAAGAATATACTTGATCGTCAAGGACGATAGCGATAGATTTGTTTAAGTTGTTTTGAGTAACGCGAGCCCAAGAACGAGCGCCTTCGTCATTCATCGTCATAGATACGATATTTCCTTGCATGTTGTCGTAGTCGCTACTTGCATCAATCACAACGTCACCGTTAAGGACTGGCTTGCCAGAGTTAGATTTGAGAGCAACAAGTTGGAAGAATTTACCTTTTTCATCAATAGCCTTTACTGTCCAACGAGCTTTAAGGTTCGTAGGGAGTAGTCTTTTAGCTTCTGGTGAACTAAGTATCTTATTAACAGCTGCTGTATCAAGAACCGCAGTGGTTCCAATAACAGGGCCACCGTTTCCACCACCATTAAGTAGTGTTAGTAGGTCTCTACCAGGAGTGACCTTAGCAGGAGTAGCTTTTTTAGCTTTAGCAGGAGTAACAGTCTTAGCAGAGTCAACTTGTGCAAGCGCAAGAGAATCGGTAGCTAATTTAGTAGAATCGGTAGCAATGCTATCAACGGCTTCTGCAGGAGCTGTACCAGCAGTAGCTTGGCTAAGAGCTTGTAGAGCAGAACCGAGATCCTTCATTGTATATGTTTCGTAAAATTCAAGGTTTGCAGTACCTTTAAGAAGTTTACGAACACGTTCAGGTTCTTTCACGCCAGGTAATTCAAGAAGAATTTGACCATCGCGTTCAAGTTTTTGAATGTTAGGAGCAACAACACCAAAGCGGTCGATACGAGTACGAAGTACGTTGTAAGAGTTGTCAACCATAGAGGCTACTTCACCTCTTAAAACTGTTTCGATTTCTTCGTTAGAAGCACCAGGTTTAACTTTATCCAGCCCTCTGAATATTTGAGCTAAGCTACCTTCAGGAGCAAGCTTTTTATATTCAGCGTAGAATGCGCCAACGAAGTCTTTATCGGCTCTATGAAGAGAGTCGGTAAGAGCTATGGCACGGTTAAACTTAGGATCGGGGTTTTCGTTAGAAAGTGCTCTCAAAATATCGGGGACCGAAATTTGAAGAGTAACGTTCATACCACCTTTAAGGTCAAGCCCAAGACCTACTTCCATTTCGCGAGCCTGTTGGAAAGTGTAATAACCTAAATACACTTTCTCTTTTGCAATAGAGTCGATATACGCATTATAAAAAGTCTTGTATCCCTCCTTTGATGGGTCATTGGAGTGAGATTGAGCTTGTGCATATTCAGCCGCCTTACCCTCAAAGTGACGAGTCACAAATGAGAAAGACAGGTAGAATGCACATACAAGAACTAAAAGAATGGCAATTACTCTAATAAATCCTTTACTTTGCATGTGTTGTTTAGTTAATTATTTTGTTATAAATATTTTCAAGTACATTTTATAGCCTGCAAATATACATTAATATTTTCAAGTGAAAAATTTTTAGTAATGCTTTTAGATATTAAATGAGTGTATTTAGGTATAAAAGGAGTATAATAAAATAAAATCGGCATTTTTTAGTAACTTTACCCCCTCAAACAAAGATGTATTTATTATTTAGGCTATATTATTGTGTAACTTTTTGTTATAAAAAATTGGAAAAGACAACATATTTCATATTAGTAACATTACTTGGCCTTATGCTGTATTCATGTGCAAGCATAGGTCGTCCTACTGGTGGGAAAATTGATGAGCTACCACCCACATTTGTTAAGAGTAATCCTTTGCCTAATGCCTTGAATGTTACAAAGAATAGGATTGAGATAGAATTTGATGAACTTATTCAATTGAAAGACCAAAATGATAAGGTAGTGGTTTCGCCAGTACAAAAAGAGATGGCATCAATTCGCGCACAAGGGAGAAAAGTTGTTATTGAATTTCGTGATACGATGCAAGCAAACACTACCTATTCAATAGACTTTGGCGATGCTATTCAAGATTTTAATGAGGGTAATCCTATTGATGGATTTGCGTATGCTTTTTCCACAGGCGATCACTTAGATTCACTTCAAATATCGGGAATGGTACTAAATGCTCGTGATCTTGAACCACAACAAAAGATTCTTGTGGGTATTCATAGTAACCTTGAAGACAGCGCTTTTAATAAAGTTCCATTTGCACGTGTTGCAAGAACTAATGACTATGGGCAGTTTACTATACGTAATTTAAAGCCTGGTCGTTACCATATATTTGCTCTTGGTGATAATAATAGAGATTATAAGTTTGATAACCCGCTTGAAAATATTGCATTTTACAATGAAATAATTGTCCCTTCGGCAGTTACTAAAGAAGTTAAGGATACTATTTTTACTGCGAAGCATGAAATAGATACTATTGTTGATGCTAAACATGCAACTTATTTGCCAAATGATATTCTTTTATCGATGTTTAATGAGGAGTTTAAATCTCAATATTTGATAAAGAATGAACGCGAAGATAAACGTAGGTTGTATCTTGAATTTGCAGCGCAGAGCGATACATTGCCAATACTAAAACTGCTTAACTATGACACAAATGGGAAAGATTGGTATAAATTAGATAGGTCGATGCATAATGATACGTTGCACTATTGGATTTCTGATACAGCACTTATGGCTAAAGATTCGATAACAGTAGCTGCCACTTATTTTCGTACAGATACCACTCAGCATCTAAGCCTATCAACAGATACTCTTCACTTTAACCTGAAAAAGATAAAGGTAAAAAAGCCAAAGAAGGTTGATGAAAAAGATTCTATTCCCAAAATTAAGTTACTGAATGTAATGATAAAAAGCAGTAATGTGCAAGATGTGTATGCCCCTATTCAATTCACTATGGGTGAGCCAATAGACTCTATTAATACTGCTGGAATAAAACTTGAGGTGATGCGCGATTCGGTGTGGCAAAGTGCGGGAGCCGTAGTGCTAAAGCGTGATAATGACTACGCGTTACTCAATTATAATATAAAAAGTGATTGGGAGCCTGGTAGTGAATATCAACTCACGATAGATTCATTGGCTATACATAGCATTTATGGTTTGTATAATAAGGGCATTAAACACACATTTAAGGTGCGTGAGCTTGAAGAATATTCTAATCTATTTTTTAAAGTGAATGTAACAGATAGTGCTTTTGTGGAATTACTTGGTACTGATGATAAAGTAGTGCGAACATCTCCAGTATCTAAGGGCGTTGCCGAATTTATGTACCTTATGCCAGGCGTTTACTATGCTCGTTTGGTGCTTGATCGTAATGGTAATGGAAAATATGACACAGGTAATTATTTGCGTAAAGAGCAACCCGAAGAGGTGTATTATTATTCAAAGAAAATGAATTTAAAGAAAAACTGGGATGTAGAACAGCCTTGGGATATTTATGGAATCACATTAGATTCTCAGAAACCAAATGAGATAAAGAAAAACAAGCCAGCTGAAAAGAAGACCGATAAAGATAAGAAGAAGGGAAAAAATCCTGATGAAAATCTCGAAGAGGAAGATGGCGGCTTTGGAACTAATATGTTTAACAATCCAGGCAATCCGAATAATAAATATGACCAGTATAATAGGAACAACCAAAATAATAGATATAACAATAACTTACGTCGATAATAAAATTGGCTGTGTATTGACTGCACCGTTACAAAACTTAGGATAATTAGAAAGAAAAAGCTACTTTTGTTGTTGGGTATGGTATGTGTAATTACAATTTTACCGCACGATGATAATAAAAAAAATAAGGATAGCCATTTCTCTGATTCTTTTCAGCTTGCTTACGCTTTTGTTTTTGAACATAAGTGATGAGTATAGATGGTTATTTTCGTTTTTAGGAAATGTACAATTCTTCCCAGTCGTGTTGTCTTTTTCATTTGGAATATTTTCATTTTGGCTTGTCGTGACATTGCTATTTGGACGGGCTTATTGTTCGTCTATGTGTCCTATGGGCACGCTACAAGATATGTTTTCGTGGCTAAATAAGATAGTGAAGCGTAGGAGGGGTGAAAAAGTATTTTATAATTATTCAAATTCTAAAAATATATTTAGATATTCTATATTAGGAGGTTGTGTTATTTCAATGTTATGTGGACTAATCATAATACCGAGCCTTCTTGATCCTTATAGTGCTTATGGGCGAATTATAAATACGTTTGTTAGTCCTCTTTGCACATTTGCTACTGGGAAAATAGTACTACCAACATTGCTTGGCTTCTTTGTATCGTTCATTACATTAATAGTCATTGGGTGGATATCATATAGTAGAGGACGTACAATTTGTAATACAATTTGCCCAATTGGGAGTACGCTAAGTGTTATAAGTAGGCACAGTGTATGGCAAATTGAAATAGACCCAGATATGTGTGTGCATTGTGGGCGATGTGTGGCAAATTGCAAGGCATCGTGCATTAATTTACCCAGCTATGAAATAGACATGAGTCGTTGTGTGCTATGCTTTAATTGTATAGCTGCATGCCACGATGGAGCTATACATTATACTGCATCGCGAAAACGCCTGTCAACGCCTCTTATGCAATCAATAGAAGATGCTCCAGCGGTGACTACGATGAACATAGATAGGCGAAAATTTATTTCTACAATAGGATTAATAGCAGGAAGTGCCACAGTGATAAGTGCAAGTAAGAGGGTAACTAATGCGTCGGCAAAACTACAAGGATTGGAACCTATAAGACGCATTTATGCGGTTACTCCTCCTGGTACTGCATCGCGCGAGGATTTTCATGAAAATTGTATTGCTTGTATGCTCTGCGTGAGTAATTGCCCTTCAAAAGTACTAAAAGCATCAACAACAGAATATGGCATTTTTAATGCGTTGCAACCAGTAATGAGCTATGAGGCATCATACTGCTTATATAATTGCACACGATGTACACAATTATGCCCCACAAAGGCATTAAGCCCTCTTACGCTGGAAGAGAAGCAAGAGATACAAATTGGAATTGCACAATATATTGAGCAAAATTGCATAGTAGTGAGATATAGCAGGAAATGTGGCAAATGCGCAAAAAATTGTCCAACTGGCGCAATAGAAATGATTGCACATAGTAATGGGCATAAAGTTCCAAAGGTGCATGTTGATAATTGTATAGGTTGCGGTGCATGTGAAAATGCGTGTCCGGCACAGCCTATAAAAGCAATTTGGGTTGATGGCGTCTGATAGAAAACAACAGATAAATATAGAATATTTATGAAACAATATCTTGAATTATTACAACATGTAATGGATTGTGGCACAGAGAAGAGTGACCGCACAGGGACAGGGACGAAGAGTGTATTTGGATACCAAATGCGATTTAACTTAGAAGATGGGTTCCCAATGTTGACGACTAAGAAATTACATCTTAAATCAATTATTCATGAATTACTTTGGTTCTTGAATGGTGATACTAATGTTAAGTATCTTCAAGATAATGGGGTAAGAATATGGAATGAATGGGCTGATGAAAATGGCGATTTGGGGCACATATATGGATATCAATGGCGTTCATGGCCAAACTATGATGGCGGATTTATTGACCAAATTAGTGAAGCTATTGAGATGATAAAGCATAATCCCGATTCTCGACGCATTATCGTTAGTGCATGGAATGTAGCTGATATTCCAACAATGAAATTGCCTCCTTGTCATGCCTTTTTCCAATTTTATGTTGCTGACGGGAAATTGAGCCTTCAGCTTTATCAACGTAGCGCAGATATATTTCTTGGTGTGCCTTTTAATATTGCATCTTACGCATTGTTATTGATGATGGTTGCGCAAGTGACAGGGCTAAGAGTGGGCGAATTTGTTCATACTCTTGGCGATGCACATATTTATACAAATCATTTTGAGCAGGTTGCTGAGCAACTTTTACGTACTCCACGTGAGTTGCCTCGTATGATATTAAATCCCGACGTTAAAAGTATATTTGACTTTAAATATGAGGATTTTACTCTCGAAAATTATAATCCAATGCCACACATTAAAGCCCCAGTAGCAGTATGATAAAAAACATAGCGATGATTGTCGCAATTTCAGAGAACAATGCAATAGGCAAAGATAATGACTTATTGTGCTATCTTTCGGCTGATTTAAAGCATTTTAAGGAAATAACCATGGGGCATGCTATTATTATGGGGCGCAAAACATTTGAGTCGCTTCCTAAGGGAGCATTGCCTGGTAGGCGAAATATTGTTATTACGAGAAATAGAGATTTTAAGGCCGATGGTGTGACCGTGTGTCATTCTATTGATGACGCTATTGAAGTGACCAATTGTGAGTCGCAGCGGTTTATAATAGGTGGTGCGCAGCTTTATGGTGCAATGATTGAGATGGTGGATACTCTTTATATTACTCGCATACATGCGACATTTGCTGATGCAAATGTATTTTTTCCAAAAATAGACCTTAGCAAATGGACGCAATTGCAGTGCGAGCGACATGAAGCTGATGAACGAAATTCGTATCCATTTAGCTTTACACTGCTGACGCGATAACTTTTAGGACTTATATAATCCATTTTTGTGCATTATGTGTTATAGCTATAAAAAGGATATAGCTATGCAAAATAATGGGCTTTCGGGAGGACAGAGAGTAATATTTGATGCAATGCACATTGCTGTGTTGGTACTATCGTTGGCATTGATTGTGTACATCTCGTATGATACATTTAACGACATTCCTTTCTTGCAGAACAAAAATTATATGAATTTTCAATTATGCGTGTGTATCGTATTTTTGCTGGATTTCTTTCTTGGACTTTATTTTGTACCGAAAAAATGGCAATATTTTCGTAGCCGTTTTCTATTCTTCTTTGTATCAATTCCATTCTTAAATATTATAAATCAATGGGATATACAATTCACACATGAGCAACTTTATTTTATACGCTTTATTCCACTTGCGCGAGGAGCTTATGCTCTTTCGGTGGTTGTTGGATACGCTTCTAAAAATAAAATATCGAGCATGCTTGCATCATATCTTGCAATAATGGTTTCATCGGTATATTTTGCGAGTCTTATATTCTTTGAGAGCGAACGTAATGTAAATCCATCAGTCACTAACTATGGCGAGGCATTGTGGTGGGCTTGCATGAATGTAACGACACTTGGTGCGCCAATAGTGCCAGTAACCGACATTGGGAAAGTGCTTTGCGTGTGCCTTGGAGGGCTTGGAATGATGATGTTTCCGCTCTTCACTGTTTACATAACTACTCTTGTAACCACGCATAATAATCGCTATAATGCAACCATGCTACGCCATCTATCGCCAAAAAAGTAAATAGGAGTTCTAAAATTTAGCACTTTGACATTCAGATAATTATTTCGTATTATTACTGTCCTATAAAAAAAATAAAATATAGTTGCATCTTGCTTATATATAGGCATTTCAAGTATATTTGCTATATAGGGGC
>JAVWYO010000080.1:0-9185 GCA_036661515.1 Muribaculaceae bacterium
TTCTCTGCGAGCCATGTTTGCTTGATTCCTTTTTCTTCGAGGACTTCTGTTATTCGGTTCATGATAAATACGTTTTGTTATTTACGTCTGTCATATCACAAAGATATGAAAAATTACGTTATAGAGAAGCGAATGAAGTTGCCTAACGATAAAAAGTTTTACGATGATATTTTGGCCATTGATAGATAGCTTCAGTCTCTGAGAGTCCATATTTACTTTATGTAAATATGCTATTCTTTTTAAGGGGCTAATGGTCAATTGGTTGTGTGGATTACGCACTGTACGCACAGTACGCACCCTTTTTTGTATTTTGCTGATGTTGTGTGTATTACAAAGATAGTTTGAAGATGCGTCTTTTTGATGCGAAAAAAAATAGTATATTTGCAGTCACAAGTGTCACAAATGAATAACACGAGTAAAATTATTGCTATACATTATGCCTATAACCAAATATAAATACTTAATAGCCACCATTATAATGTTGCAAATAGTAGGGGAGGTCTTGGCTTCGCCTTTTTTGCCAGCTGTGAAATATTTCTCGGCTAAAGATGTTAATGCTGGTCATCAAAATTGGGGTGCATCGCAAAATGTTGATGGTGTTATGTATTTTGGAAATAATGATGGGTTGCTTTCTTATGATGGCTATCGATGGAAAAAGTATTCTATGCCTAAGGAAAATATCCTACGGTCGGTGATGTGTGATGGTGATAGGGTGTATGTGGGTTCTTTTGAGGAGTTTGGCTATTTTATACCCGATGAATGTGGTAAATTAGAATATAAGACGTTGTCCAAATCAATAAAAGGGGCAAAGATGAATAATGACGAGGTGTGGAAAATATTTAAGTTAGGCAATGATATATATTTTCAATCCTTTAAAGGCTATTATAGATATGATGGGAAAAATGTAATAGGATATGACGATAAAGAGCTAAATCCGTTATACTTTCATGAATTTGAGGGTAAAATATATGCACAGATAATTAATGATGGGCTTTATAAATTAGTAAATGGTAGCTATGTTCCATTTTTGAGTATTAAAGATTTGCGTAGTAGTGTTATCTCAATCCAGAAAGGGAGAAAGGCGCATGAGATGCTAATAGTCACGGAAAACCATGGATTATATTATTATAGTCCTGAAGCAGGATTGACACGGTTTGTGACAGATATAGATGCTAACTTAATGACTAATCACGTTAATAGAGTTGTGATGACAAGAGACTCGGTGCTAATGATTGGTACTACAATTGATGGATTATATGCTGTAAATAATGAAGGTCATTGCTTGTGGCATTTTAATAGAGATGTAAGGCTCAATAATAATACGGTTCTTGGATTATATTGTGATAATGCACATAATGTGTGGGTGTGTATGGATGATGGGATAAGTTATATTCAATATAATTCCCCGATTACACTTTATTCGCCAGCATCGTCAGAATTAAAATTTGGAATGGTATATGATGTATATGGTGTTGCTGATAATATATATTTGGCAACTAATCAAGGCCTTTATAAGTATAATAGTACTATAAATCAGCTAAAGATAATACCCAATACAGAGGCTCAAAACTGGTATGTGACAGCTTTTGATAATCAAATATTTTGTGGAAATAATTTTCATTCTATGATTGTTAAGGGTGATGTTGCCGTTGCTAATCCCCAGACGAGTGGTAGCACTTGCATAAGGAAGTGTGTGATAAATGGGGTTGATTTGCTCATAGAGTCGTCTTATACTGACTTGCATGTGTATAGAAAAAATGCTCATGGTGAATGGGTATTTATAAATAATGTGAAGGGATTAAGTTCGCCCATTAAGGATATAGAGGTAGATGCAAGTGGTACGATATGGGCATCTCACATGCACAATGGATTGTACAAGATAACTCTAAATGCCGATTTCACCAAAGTTGCAAAATGTAAGCATATATTGAAGTTGAGTGAAAATCCTAAGAGGAAGATAATTGCGGTAATAAAAATACATGGACGTATCGTGTTTATTGAAGATGATAAATTTTACACGTATGATGATATATCGCGTAAAATAATTCCTTATGAAAAGCTAAATAAAGTTTTGACAGGAGTATATGGTGTGCACTCAGCCGTTCATGTTACAGATAATCTTTTTTGGCTAATGAGTGGACAGGAATATTGTCTAATAAAATATGAAGAAGATGAATATAAAATGGTAACAAAATTGCCGTTTACAGTATTTGATAATCCATGTTTAGGTGAGGAGGCTGGAGTATTTGTACGTGATGGAAGGTATT
Source organism: Muribaculaceae bacterium (assembly GCA_036661515.1). Taxonomy (GTDB): domain Bacteria; phylum Bacteroidota; class Bacteroidia; order Bacteroidales; family Muribaculaceae; genus HGM05232. The sequence goes on from JAVWYO010000080.1 coordinate 2,268, forward strand.
CATATTTTAATTTGAATAATTCAGTAGGGTGCTATGATTGCTATCATAAGCCTCTAAAGAGTGAACTTAGCGACTTGAAACTTAGCAGTGTGATTGCATATAGCAACAATGGACAGGTGAGTCTTCCATTAAATGAGACTGGAGACATTGATAGTGATTATAGAGAGGTAACGATAGAGTTGCTATTTCCGCACTATGATAATATTCCAATAAAATATGTGTATACATTAAGTGGAGGTGGGATAAATTTGAAGAGTGAAAATTATGATGCGTTAATAAGATATAGTAGCCTTGTCCCAAGTAAGTATAATTTTGAAGTTGTAGCTTATGATGTGTCAAACAAAGAAGTAGGGCGGCTTAAATATAAATTTAGTATAGCCACTCCGTTTTATTTGACATTCCCAGCAATACTGTTTTATGTGATATTGCTTTGCGTAATAGTATATATTGTAATTAAGAGGAATACTAAGCGATTGATGAAGCTTAAGCAAAAAGAATTTGAAAAAGAACAGATGCAACAATCAATGAGGCTAAATGAGCAGGAGCGACTAATATCGGAGCAAAGTAAACTCTTGCTTGAAAGTGAATTGACCATAAAGGGAAAAGAACTTGCAAGTATGGCAATGGGTGCTATTGCAAAAAATAGTGCTCTTGAGGAGCTTAAAAATGTGATTCAGCAACAATTGTTGAAAGAAAATTGCTCAAAGAAATTCCTTACAAATTTATTAAATCATATTAATGATAATATAGAAAACAAAGAATTTTGGGACGTCTTTCAACAAAATTTCGACTTAATACATGCCAATTTCTTCAGAAATCTGAGAAAGAGTTATCCCGATTTGACTTCAACAGATTTGAAATTTTGTGCGCTAATACGCCTGAATATGTCAACTAAAGATATTGCTCAAATGACCAACCTAACCATTCGCGGAGTTGAGGCTGCACGCTATAGAATACGAAAGAAATTGGAAATACCAGAGAGTGATAGCATGGTAAATTTCTTAATAGAATTTAGATAATCAACCTATTTTAAACAGATAAAAGACCATATTGCCGTATAATATGACAATAGATATTTTGGCTTTATATAAAAAGAAAATGTCCTGGCAATGTAATTGATTGTTAGGGCATTATATTATGTGAACGTAGTAAAAACGTAGTCTTTATAAAGGTGCATTTTAATAGAAGTAACGTTGTGGTAGCTCTAAATTTTGTGGAGCTACTTAATAGCGATTTCTTTGTAGCATAAAATGAACCTTATAAAAACTAACTTTAAATTAATGTAGATGAAAAGGAAACTCCTTTTAGTGTTTACAATGTTACTTGTGGTTATGGCAACATTTGCTCAAGCAAAAGTAACAGTAAACGGTGTCGTCACAGATGATGCCAACGAGCCTTTAATAGGTGCAAGTGTAATTGTAGCTGGAACAAGTAATGGTACTATGACCGATATTGATGGTAAGTACTCAATGAGCAATGTTCCTGCTAATGCAACCATTTCTATATCTTATGTAGGATTAAGGACTGCAGAAGTAAAAGTAAATGGACAGAAAGTAATCAACGTAAAATTGAAAGACGGAGCATTGAAGCTCGATGACGTGGTAGTAATAGGTTATGGAACAGCCAAAGCCAAAGACTTAACCTCGCCTATCACTGTGGTTAAAGGTGATGAAATATCATCAATAGCAACAACGTCTCCAATGTCGGCTCTACAAGGTAAAGTAGCTGGTGTGTCGGTAGTAAACTCAGGAGCTCCTGGTGATGGACCAAAGGTGAGTGTCAGAGGATTAGGCTCATTTAGCAACAGCGACCCTTTATATGTAGTTGATGGAATGTTTTTTGATAATATCAATTTTCTAAACAATAGCGACATTGAAAGCATGTCGGTATTGAAAGATGCGTCAGCGTCGGCAATTTATGGTGTACGCGCAGCAAATGGTGTTGTAATTATTACGACAAAGAAAGGGCTTAAAAATCAAAAAGCTAAAATCACGTATGATGGTTATGTAGGTGTTCAAACGGCATCTAATGTAATTAAAATGGCAAATTCAAAAGAGTATTCAACAATGATGCTTGAAGCTAATTATGCCGATTATTCAAGTTACATAAAAAATTCTATTGACAAATTTGGCGGTAGCTATGCTGATGCCGATTTTCACAATTGGACGATTGGATCAAATACCAATTGGTATAACGAGCTACTACGCACAGCAATTATTACTAACCACAGTTTGAATATAAGTGGTGGTAGTGAAAAAGCATCTTATGCCGTAGGTGGTAATTATTTGTATCAAGATGGTATAATGGATACAGAGAACAATTATAGTCGTTTTAATCTAAGAGCAAGTGTGGATTTTGAAGCAACAAATTGGCTGAAAGTTGGGGCAAATATGGTAATGAGCAATAGTAACCAAAAGACTCCAAATAGTAACGCATGGCAACAAGCCTTTAATATGCCAGGTCTTATACCAGTATATGATAAAGATAATGCCGATGCAACACCCAATAAATATGCTGCTCCATCAACATTAGGCTTAACGTCGAACTTCTATAATCCAGTGGCCACTGCAAATTATAATAATAATAGAAATAAGGTATTTCAAATATTACCTTCAGCCTTTTTGGAGTTCACATTTATTCCTGGAAAGTTGAAGTTTAAGACAAGTTTTAGTGAAGATTATAGAGTGATTACTAACAGAGAGTACACACCAGTGTATAAAGTAAGTAATTATCAAAAGAATGATGTTTCTCAATTATCGAAGAAAACAGAGACTTACAATAATTATATTTGGGATAATACATTGACCTATTGGGATAAATTTGGTGACCACGGTTTGACCGTGATGCTTGGCCATTCACTACGTCAAGAATCATATCAATTCTTAAAAGGGACAGCCTCAAATGTACCAGGAGATAAAGATGAATATCTATATCTTAATCAAGGAGATGTTACAGGAAGAACCGTAGAAGATGGAGCACACACATATCGTGGAGTATCATTCTTTGGTCGTGCAAGTTATGATTATGCAGGGAAGTATATGCTAAACGTAACAATGCGTGCAGATGGTTCTCAAAAATATAATGAGAAGTGGGGCTATTTCCCATCGGTAGGTGCAGCATGGATTATAAGTAAGGAAAACTTTATGCGCGACCTTAGTTGGGTTAATTTCTTGAAATTACGTGGAAGTTGGGGTATGCTTGGTAATGACCACATTGCTGCAAGTGATGGATTTAGACAAGTCGTTACCAATAATGGTACAAGTGGAGTCTTTGGCGATGCCTTGATACCAGGTTCACAAACATCAAGTAACTTTAGTTGGTTGAGCTGGGAAGTAGTAAAAGAAGCTAACGTAGGTATTAATTTTGTAACTCTAAATAATCGTTTAGATGTAGATTTAGATTATTATTACAGATTGACCGACAAGGCTGTTATCAACACAACTATTCCATTGACTACAACATCAATCGCAGGGAATAATGGTCAAATAGCAAATAGCGGGTTTGAACTTGGCGTTAACTGGCATGAAAATGTAAATAAAGATTTTAGTTATAATGTAGGAGCTACAATGACCACATTGCGCAACCGCGTAGAGAACCTTAATGGAGCAAAGTGGATTAAAGGTGGTGGCGGTGGTGTTACAAGTGTAATAAATACCGTTGGACAACAAATGAACTCATATTATGGCTATAAAGTAGAAGGTGTGTATCAAAGTGCAGCAGAAATAGCAGCAGATAAAGTAGCACAAAATATGATAAAGAGCGGTGTAGCACTCGAACCTGGTGATTTCAAATATGAAGATTACAATCATGATGGTGTAATAACAAGTGATGATAATCAAATATTAGGCTCAAATATTCCAACATTTAGCTATGGCTTTAATATCGGAATGAGATATAGACATTTTGAGTTTTCATTAGCTGCTCAAGGAGTAACAGGGAATAAGATATTTAATCGTAAACGTGCATTACGTTATGCGCAACCTAATTACAACTTTGACCAAGATATGTATGAAAATCGTTGGACAGGCGAGGGTACATCAAATACTTATTGTTCTTCAAAAGCTATGACAAAAGGCTGGAATAACAATAATACATCATCATTCTTTGTAGAGAGTGGGGCATATTTTAGAATTCAAAACATTAACATAGCCTATAACATTCCTAACGTAAGACTTGGTAATTATGTAATTCCTAATATTCGACTAAGTGCTAATGCCGACCGTCCATTTACAGCCTTCACAGCCAATAGCTTTTCACCAGAAACGACAGACTCTTATGGCTGGGATGCAAATGTATATCCATTGTCGTCAACTTATACCTTTGGCCTACGTATCGATTTCTAAAACAAAAAAACATTAAGAAGATGAAAATCATAAAGAAAATATTATTAGTGTTACCAGCCTTGCTATTGTGCATGAGTTGTAACGACTTTTTAGATAAAGCACCAGAAAATTCACGCCCAGAAGACACTGTTGATTATACCGACTTAACAAATATGTATAGCCAAGTATCTGGAGTATATGGATTGTGGAGAACCGAAGGAGCACATTGGATAATATGGGGCGCAACTTTGATGCGTGACGATGATGTAAATGTAGGAAAGACTGGCGACCAAACGGCTCTTGATGACATTGATAAAACATATTATTACGATAAAAGCTTTTGGGGATTTAATGAAGCGTTCTCAGTATGTTATTTCCCAATTATCAAATATTGCAACAGTGCTTTAGAAGCGTTATTGAAATATGAAGTAAATTGTAAAACGCCTCAGGAAAAAGCGCTTAATCTTGCTTATCAAGGGGAGGTGCATTGCATGAGGGCTATGGCTTATTATCGCTTGGTGCAATTATTTGGAGCAGTTCCAATATTGAAAACTAATGAACAGACAAATTTCCGTCGTCAATCGATAGAAAAAGTCTATGCTTATGCTCTTGAAGACTTAGATTTTGCTATTACAAATTGTGAGAAACTACGACCTAATCAGATGGCTCATAAGGGTGCTATAACTTCATATACAGCACAAATGGTAGCAGCTAAAATCCAATTGAACTTAGGCAAATATGACAAAGTTAAAGAATTGACTGATAATATTATAGAGCGTGGCAATTTTGAACTTTATCCCGATTTTTATGAATTGTTTAAAATTCCTGGAAAATTATGTAATGAGTCATTATTTGAAATTCAAGCAACAGACTTTGGACAGGGTTCGGGTGATAAGATAGATTTAGGTGCTTGGTTTAGCTTCCAAGGTCCTGTAAATAACACGAATATTTCGGGTTGGGGCTTTATCTCTCCAAGTAAAGAATTTAGGACATGGGCAAAAAATAGAGGAGAGACAGTTCGTGCAGAAACGACATTCCTTATGACAGATGCAACAACTCGTAGTGGTGATTATGTAAAAGCTCCAGTAGCAGCAAATCATGCTGATTGCTATAACGGCAAGGCTTATACACCGCTCAATGAATTGACACCAGGACGTACTGACTATGGTTGTAACAATAATGCGCGTGTACTTCGATATGCTGATGTACTTCTTATGAATGTCGAAGCCAAAGTACGCTTAGGTCAAGATTTAGGCAAGGCTCTAACAAATATGAATCTTATTAGAAACCGTGCACAAATGCCAGAGTTGACCGCTGGTCAATTAACATTAGAAAGTGTATTAGATGAACGTCGCATGGAGCTAAGTGTAGAGTGGGGCGAACGTTTCAATGACTTAGTGCGCACAGGGAAAGCAGAGGCAGTACTTGGGAGTAAAGGATATAATGCTTCAAAGCAATATTTCCCAATACCAACAACAGCAATAACATCTGCTCCCGATCTTGCTCTTGATCCAGAATAGTATTTGCTAAAAATAATATAATTATGAGGTGCTTTAGCGCTTGCTTTAGCACCTCTATTATTTTACAACAATGAAAATCATAAAAAGCATATTTTCAGTTGCAATATTGTGTATCACATTTGTAACTATGGCTGCTCCAACCGATTCAATTCGAGTGGTGAAGGGACAAGTGAGTGATTATTTCATCACCGTTTCTAAGCAACGTGAAATACATGGTACAGTATATGACGCTCAAGGCAATACTTTAGAAGGGGCTACGGTAATGTTTCATTCGTCGCCAATGCACTCACAAAGTGATGCAAAAGGGCATTTCTGCATAAAAGGGAGCGATAATGATGTTAGACTATATGTGTATTATCCAGGCAAGAAGTTCTACGATAAAGTGTTGAATGTAGCAGATGATAATATATCAATAGTAATGGAAAATGGGAATAGAGAGATACCCGATAGAAGTGTTGCAAAAATTACACGGTGGTATAATGCTAAAAATCCATTGACAAATACTTATTGTAATCCAGTAAATATTAGTTATAACTTTGAGCCTTATAATAATAACATCAAAGGCGGTTCATTTCGTTCTTCGGCCGACCCAATGGGGCTGACTTATAAAGGCGATTATTATATATTTTCGACCAATCAAGGAGGATATAATTATTCAAAAGATTTAACAAATTGGACATTTGTTCCCGCTACATTTCAGCGAAAACCCGCTGATGATGATTTGTGTGCGCCAGCAGCATTTGTGAGTGGTGACACTATATTTTATACGGGAAGTACCTATGAAGGTTTGCCGGTGTGGTATACCACAAATCCCAAAGGTGGTGATTTTAAGCGTTATATAGAAAAAATCAGCTTGCCATCGTGGGACCCATGCTTATTTAAAGATGATGATAATCGTGTATATTTATATTATGGTTCAAGTAATGAATATCCATTGAAGGGTGTAGAGATTGATACACGTGATTTTTATCCAATTAGTAAGATAAAAGATGTGATGATGCTTCACCCCGATGAACATGGCTGGGAGCGATTTGGCATGAATAATGATGATACTACTACTCTTGCACCATTTACAG
>JAVWYO010000081.1:0-9135 GCA_036661515.1 Muribaculaceae bacterium
CCAGTCTATGTCGCTCTTGGCGTTTAGGGTGACGCATTGTCAAAGTCAGGAAATAACGTTGAAGACGTTCTTGTGTTGCTGTGTGTGAGCTTTTTCCCTCAGATTACACAGATTGACACAGATTTTTTTCATTGTGCGGTATGGCTTGTGTGTTGCGAAGCGAGAACGTCGAAGACGTTCCACTTCAGAACGCAGTTCTGAAATTTAACCCCACAATGCAATTGTGGGGTAATTGGCTGATAAGGTGATTTCTACGTCGAAGACGTTGCACTCCACTTGCTTTTACTCTATCAGATACCTGCGGATTGTGTGGAACGTCTCCGACGTTCTGCTTTGCGCAGATGGCAGACGCTGTGCTGTCTGCCATGGAGCGTCCACAGATATTTTATGCGTGAGTGATTTATGATTGCACAGATTTTTAAGGGTCGACTAAATATGTGATTATACGAGCCAAATGATTGATTTTTTATTGCTTTATGTGGCGTGAGGCTGGGAAGCGGAATATGATTGAGAGTATTACCATGATGGCAAGTATCATGGGATAGTATAAGTATTGCAATGGTGCCACGGGCGAAATCCCAGCAAGTCCTGTTGCCAAAAGTGTTTGAGCGCCATAGGGTATGAGGCATTGCACTACACAGGAACACGTGTCGAGAATACTCGCTACTTTTCTTGGATCAAGACCATATCGCTTTGAAATATTCTTTGCAAGTCCTCCTACGGTGATTATTGCTATGGTATTATTTGCAGTACACACATTTACGATGCTCACTAATAGTGCTATTGATGTCATTGCACCGCGCTCTCCATTAATGCGTCGTGTGAGCCACTGAATAATAAACTCAATACCTCCATTATGCTTTATCAATGCGAGCATTCCTGCCGCAAGGAGTGTGATGATTATAAGATTACCCATGCCATCAACACCATTACCCATAAATCCACACATATCGAGAAATTGAACCCCTGTGAATGATGCAATGAATAATGATGATAATATCCCTATCGACAATACGATTATTACATTAATTCCTACCATTGCCATGACAATAACCAATAAATATGGAATTATTAGCCAATAATTTGTCTCTGCGACAGGAAATGATAAAGTTTCGCCTTGCCCAATGAAAAGATATATTATAAGTAGAATTATTGCTGCTGGAAGTGCAATCCATATATTTGCCTTAAACTTATCATTCATTTTACAGCCTTGAGTTCTGGTCGATGCAATCGTGGTATCGGAAATAAATGATAAATTATCACCAAAGAATGAACCTCCAAGCACCACAGCAACAAAGAATGCCACACTACCGCCAGTGGTTTCAGCTAATTGAACTGCAAAGGGCGTAAGAGCCACAACAGTTCCCACTGAAGTACCTATTGAAATAGAAATAAAACATGATGCAAGAAATATTCCTGGAATCAGAAATTCTGCTGGTAAGATGTTTAATGTCAGGCTAACGGTGGCATCAATAGATCCAATACCTTTAGCAAGAGCAGCAAATGCCCCAGCTAAGATAAAAATCCATATCATATATAAGATGTTCTCATTAGCTGCGCCTTTTGAGAATATCTCAATACGCTTAGCAATAGAATCTTTATAAGTCGTGATAATAGCCCACATCGATGCTACAATAAAAGCAATAGAAATTGGCATTTTATAAAAATCGCCAATTACTATTGATACTACGAGATAAAATAATAGAAAGATTATGACAGGTGATAGCGCCAATAATCCTCTAATTGTTCCTATTTTATTTAATATTTCAGTATTATTTTTCATCATTGCAAAGATACTATATTTAAATTTATTTTTTTATCTTTGAACTTTTCATAACTATTTCCGTTTTATAACTAAACGACTTAAAAATAATATGGTTTACGAACTTCCAAAATTGCCCTACGAAATCGAAGCATTAGCTCCGACTATAAGTAAAGAAACTGTTCACTACCATTTTGGCAAGCATGAACAGACGTATATTGATAACCTCAATAAGCTAATTTCAGCGACTGAGTTTGAAGATATGCCTCTTGAGGATATAATAAAGACAACGAGTGGAGCACTGTTTAATAATGCTTCGCAAGCATGGAATCATATCTTTTATTTCTTCGGATTTTCTCCTGATGGTGGTGGAGAACCACAAGGAGTACTGCGACTTGCAATAGAAGACCAATTCGACTCAATTGATAATTTCAAAAAGGAATTTGAAGAAACAGGTGCCAAATTGTTTGGTGCAGGGTGGGTGTGGCTGTCAAAGGACAATACCGGTAAGTTATTTATAACTCAAGGACCTAATGCTGGGAATCCATTGACCGAAAATTTAACTCCAATTCTTTGTTTTGATGTCTGGGAGCATGCCTATTATTTGGATTATCAAAATCGAAGAGTCGAGTATTTACACAAGCTTTGGGACATTGTAGATTGGGACATTGTTGAAGCTCGATACTTATAAAGAATAAATTCGTACTTTTCTCATAACAGCGCGTGAGCGTGATATTTAGCACTTTAAATTAAGCATAATGTGATGAATTCTAAAAGGGGTTGCGTGAGTAACTCCTTTTATATTAAAGGCAGGCACAATCATAATTGAAAGTGTCTGCCTTTATAATAATGTATTGGGATGTCAACTACTTTGTCAGTGGAGAGTAGTATTTTGAATAACGTAGCATTTGTTCGGTGTAACCCTCTGTAAAGTTTAATGAGACATCAACGATATTACCATTTTTGTCCATTATTGCTGTGTAAACTGGATTTACAAAACCTTTATATGGTGCTATATTTAATTTTGCATAGCGTGCAAGCACTTCTTTATGTATTGTTGGGTCAACTTTCACAGCATAATCTTCGACAAGGTTACGTCCTGCTTCAAAATCACCTTCTGATTTTATACGTTGAACTTCAGAAAGAAGATTACCAAACAATGTGCGTAACTTTGCATAATCATTAATTTTAATATAAGTCTTATTATCTTTCTTTACATACTCGATAACATTATCTGCTTTCCCTTTTTCATATACCCACTCTGCAATAAGTTTACGATTACGCATGTGCGATTCTTCAACATTTTTGCCTGGCTCAATTCTCATAAGTTGTGTCATCAAGCCATTAAGGATATACTTATAATATTCTGATTTATAAGCATCTTTATGGTCAAATAGTCCAAGTTCTACAAGTTTGATGTCACCAAGATAATATAATGCAAATAAGTCGGCGCGAGCCTCTTCAAGCGTGGAGCCATAGGCTTTCAACGCATCAGCATCAACTCCAGGAAGTAATTTACCAGAGCCATGACCAAGACACTCATGTAGGTCGGTATGAAGGTTGTCGGCTTGAAATAGGTATTTGTCCATGATGTCACTTTCATACTTATCAAGCACAAATTCTTCATTAAAGCCATTACCATGTGATGCTTTATCATAAGCATCGGTAATATTTTCTATTGTTACTGATTTTGAACCATGATTTGCACGTATCCAATTTGCATTTGGAAGATTAATACCAATAGGAGTAGCAGGATAAGAATCTCCAGCAAGAATACAACTCGTAATTACTTTTGCCGAAACTCCTTTTACCTTTTCTTTCTTAAAACGCTTATCAACAGGTGAATTATCTTCAAACCATTGAGCATTACCACTTATTATTTCAGTGCGCTTTGATGCTTCTTGATTTTTAAAGTTCACAATTGATTCCCATGAGCCAGTCATTCCGAGTGGGTCTCCATAGGACTCAATAAAGCCATTAATGAAGTCAACATCAGATTTTGTGTCTTCAGCCCAAAGAATTGAGTATTCATCAAATGTTTTCAAATCTCCAGTGGTGTAAAAGCTGATAAGTTTTGATATATATTCACGTTGAGCATCATTATCGGCAACTGCTTTAGCTTCATTCAACCAATAAATAATCTTTTTTATGGCGTTAGAATAAAGTCCTCCAACTTTGTAAACCTCTTCTTGAACTTTACCATTTTTCTTTATTACTTTAGCGTTAAGTCCATAAGAAATAGGAGTGAGGTCATTTGGCTTTTTTAGAGCATTATAATAATCTTCGACCTCCTTTTGCGTAACATTTTCATATAAATTGTTGGCTGAAGTGAGTATTAAATCTACGCCATCGGCTTGATTTACGCGCTTTGGCATAATATTTGGATCGAATATTATAGGAGCTAAAGTTGCTAAGAAACTTTTTACTGATTCTCCTTTGGCAACTGGCAATTTTGATAGCTTTTTAGCCTCGCTTTCAAAAAACTTTTGAGAAAATTCAGGCTTAAACTTGTCCATGCTATAATGGTGATAAATTCCATTAGCAAACCATATCTGTTTTAAATACTTTTCAAGCCCCTTAAAATCGGCACTATTTTTATCGCCTTTATAATTCTTGAATATACCTTCAATAGTAGTACGAATTGCAAGATTATATTTACCGTTTTGATCACAAAGTATATCACGACCTTGAAGTGCCGCTTGTGTGAGGAAATATACTAATTTTTTTTGACGTAGAGACAAGTCGTTAAATCCTGGCACATCGTATCTTAGTACTTCAATGTCGGCAAAACGATCTACTTTATAATTAATGTTGTTATTTGTAGCCATACACATATTTGATGAAGCAAATGCCAGCATTCCAGCTGCAATAAATGTTTTTTTCATATTCTAATAATTGTGATAATTTATCTTATTCTATATAAAGCACCAATCCTTTGAGGTATTCGCCTTCGGGGTGGTATATACTTATAGGGTGGTCGCATGGTTGAGTGAGCTGATGCAAGATGCGTACTTTCCTTTGTGTTTGAGCTGCTGCACTGAAAACTGCAAGCCTAAATTGTTCTCTTGACACCGCTTGTGAACAAGAAAAAGTAAATAGGATTCCGCCTGGTTTTATCTTTTCAAGAGCCTTTGCATTCAATTTTCGATAACCTACAAGAGCATTATGAAGAGCACTTTTATGTTTAGCAAATGCAGGAGGATCAAGAACTATTAAATCATATTCTTCTGTCATCTCTCCAAGGTATTTAAAGGCATCTTCGGCAAATGCTTTGTGCCTATTGTCATTGGGGAAATTTAATGCTACATTGTCATTCGTGAGCTGAATAGCCTTTGATGAGCTATCAACTGAATGCACAAGAGTAGCACCGCCACGCATTGCATAAAAAGAGAACCCACCAGTATAGCAAAACATATTCAAAACTTTACGATTAGCAGAATAATGCTCAAGAAGTGAACGATTTTCGCGTTGATCAACAAAGAAACCTGTCTTTTGACCCTTAAGCCAATCAACATGAAATTTTAATCCATTTTCTATTGCAATATTAGTTTCAAAACTACCAATAAGGTACTCGTTTTGAGGGTCTAACTGTGCTTTGTAGGGTAAGGTAGTTTCCGACTTATAATAAACATTTTTAATTGTAGCATCAGGTAACTTTACGAGTGCTTGAGCAATCTCATTACGCACGAAGTGCATGCCAGGAGAGTGAGCTTGAACTACGGCAGTCGTGTCATAAATATCCACAACAAGTCCAGGTAAAAAGTCACCTTCACCATGCACAAGACGAAATGAATTATTATCATCGCGCATCAATCCAAGACCTTTGCGCATGTTATAAGCTGAGATAAGTCGATTGTAAAAGAAATCACAATCAATAGGGTTATCAGAGAAATCAAGCATACGCACAGTTATGCTTCCTATCTGATAATGTCCGTTACCAATAAGACTATGATCGTTTGAATACACCGTTACTAAGTCACCTTCTTCGATACCGTCATCTATCTTAGCAATAGCACCAGAGAATACCCATGGGTGAAATCTTTTGAGCGATTCTTCTTTTCCTTTTTTTAATATTATTTTTTTGTATTCCATCTTTGTGGAGATTATTTAAAGAAGAAGCGATATATATCATTTCCGTTCGCATAGATAAGAAGTAAAAACAGGAATCCCATTCCTACCATTTGCGCATATTCGAGGAATTTCTCGCTTGGCTGGCGACGTGTTATCATCTCATAAACAAGGAATAAAACGTGTCCGCCATCTAATGCTGGAATAGGCAAAATATTCATAAATGCAAGCACTACTGAAAGGAATGCCGTTATTGACCAAAATTGTATCCAGCTCCACTCTTCAGGAAATATACTACCCAATGCGCCAAATCCACCTACACTTTGTGCTCCGTCTTTTGTGAATATTAGTTTCATTTGACTTACATAGCTGGTGAGTTTGTCAACTCCCATTTCTATACCTCGTGGTAGTGATTCAAATAATGAATATGTTAAATTTGTTGTGGTGTATATCTTATCAATTGGAGTGAGCATAATACCCATAGTCCCGCTTTCACTCAGTTCAACGTTTGATTTAATAATATTGCCATCACGAACGTATTGTATAGGAATTGTCTTTCCTTTATTTGCATCAAGCACTGTCTTGAATGTCTCAAATGTAGGTGTAGAAGTATTGTTTACATCAATTATTCTATCACCTTGTTTCAATCCTGTTTTTGCTGCACCAGTCCCATTTTGTGCTTCAGAAACTACGACAGGAAGGCGATAGAGCATAAATTTATTTCCACCATTCTCTATCTCATCATTAACCTTAAATACTAAATCCTTTGGGATAGCAATGTTTACCGTATCTTTTCCATTGCGAAGAACTGATACCTCTTTTGCCATCATAATTTTCATAAGATCGTCACCAGAGAGTGTCTCAAGCATATCGCCATCGGCAAACAGTGGAATGTCACCATCTTGAAAGCCAACTTTGTGTCCTGCTTCACTATACATCATTCCTTCTTTTGCATTGCGGAATGGTATATATTCTTCACCCCATGTATATACAATGCCCGAATAAATAATTATAGCAAGGACAAAGTTAAATATAACGCCAGCGGTCATAACAAGAAGTCGCTGATATGCAGGTTTTGAGCGAAATTCCCATGGCTTTGCAGGCTGTTTCATTTGCTCTTTATCCATTGATTCATCAACCATCCCCGAAATCTTTACATAGCCACCAAGCGGAAGCCAGCCAATACCATATTCAGTATCACGCCATGATGCTTTATCTTCTTCGCCTTCTGCTAATTTCTTTTTCTTTGGTTGATATTTGAATAGTGTGAACCAAGGATTAAAAAATAAATAGAATTTTTCAACTCTTATCCCGAACATTCGAGCAAATATATAGTGACCAAACTCATGAAAAACCACAAGAATAGCCAGTGCTAACATTAATTGTACCGCTTTAATTAAAAATGTTTCCATCAAATATTATTATAAATTGAGTAGAGACAAGCAATATTCACGAGCCTCTTTGTTAGTAATTACATAATCCTCATAAGTGGGATTACAGATATTTTTTATTTGTGCCATAGTTTTTTCAACAAGAGTTGGAATTTCTATGAATTTTATTTTTTCATTTAGAAATGCTGCTACGGCAACTTCATTTGCTGCATTTAAAATACATGGTGCATTTCCACCATTTTCTATGGCTTCGTATGCCATAGATAGCATTGGAAATTTATTCATATCAGGGGCTTCAAAAGTCAGTGATGCATAATCAGTTACTGATAACTTTTTACAGCAAGACTTTAAGCGTTTGGGGGTGCCAAGCGCATAGCGAATAGGCAGGTGCATATCTGGAATACCCAATTGAGCTTTTATTGAGCCATCAACAAATTCTACCATAGAATGTACAATAGATTGTGGGTGAACAACTACTTCAATATCTTTAGCATCGATATCAAATAGCCATTTTGCTTCCATTATTTCAAAGCCTTTATTCATCATAGATGCTGAATCAATAGTAACTTTTGATCCCATTTTCCAATTAGGGTGATTGAGAGCATCTGCCTTTGTTACATTTTTCAATTCTTCAATCGTTTTAGTGCGAAATGGACCTCCAGATGCAGTTAAAATCAATTTTGAAATTGAATCATGACTTTCACCAACAAGACATTGGAATATAGCAGAGTGTTCTGAATCAACAGGGTATAGTAATGCTGATGACTCTTTGACTAACTTAGTAATAAGTTCGCCAGCAACCACAAGTGTCTCTTTATTAGCCAGTGCGATTATTTTACCTGCTTTTACGGCATTAATAGTTGGTTCAAGACCGCTATAACCAACCATTGCAGTAACAACGGTATCTATTTTAGTATCTTTTACAGCTTCAGCAATAGCCTTAGCCCCACTTTCTACTAAAATGGGCAAGCCTGCAAGGGCTTCCTTTAGAGTTGTATAGTAAAAGTCGTTAGCAATAATTACGTGCTTCGGCTTATACTGCTTAGCTTGTTCAATTAATTTATGTACGCTACAATTTGCAGTTAACAAGTATGGTTCAAACATATCGGGATACTCTGATAATATATCAAGAGTTTGTTGCCCTATAGAACCTGTGCTACCTAATATAGCTATCTGTCGTTTATTATTCACTTATAAAAGATACTTCATATTTTAATCTACAAAAATACAAGAATATTCTTGCTTATGAAAGTAGATATAACTAAAAAATCAGAAAGAGATGTACTCTTGTGGGTTTACGGGTAGACCTTCATGCCATAATTCAAGTTTTACTATGGAATTAGAGCTTTTTCCATCTTCATTAGCCATAGCGATGCGTTGTCCAGCAATAATTTTATTACCTTTTTCAATGAATGATATTGATAGATTAGAATATGTAGATATAAAACCGTTTGGGTGCTGTATTATGATGCTTGTTCCATTTTCAATAGAATGATTTAGAGCAACGACTACTCCGTCGTATATAGATGCAATTGGCGAATTACGAGCAACTCTTATTTTTATGCCATCGCTATAATTATAATCTTTAGGATTTGGAAGTATAACACCCGTCAATGGTGATGAAAATAAAATACCTTCGGCAGCAAGTGGTGTGAGGATTGAAAGATTATATTTTTCTGATTCATCAAATTGTTTAAGAAAATCTTTTTCACGTTGAGATGCTTGCTGAAATGAGTCGGTAGAAACTATTGGTGTAGATAGATGTTTATCTATCGTAGTGTCAATAGTAATATTGTCGGTAAGGATATTGCGAAGATTATTTAAATATTTATCTTTTATAGCGACTTCGCGGTCAAGTGAGTCGAGTCGCAATGCAGCTTGAATATTATCATTTCTAACGTCACTCTTTAAATA
>JAVWYO010000082.1:0-9063 GCA_036661515.1 Muribaculaceae bacterium
GAACAGCCTATGGTATTGATTTTATGATTGAAAAGGATTTCGGGCGATTTAAAGGATTTTTAGGATATGGGCTAATGTGGACAGACCGCCATTTTGATGAACTTAATAATGGACGCAACTTTCCATCGAAATATGATAATAGACATAAGGTTAATATCTCGCTCAGTTATATTTTGCGTCCTAATATAGATATAAATCTCAGTTGGACTTATATGACAGGTAACCGTGTAACATTGTCGTTAGAAAATTATCAATATATAAATGGCTTTCCAACGAATATTGCGCCAGGTTATCCTAATAATGATGAAGATATGCTAAATTATTATAGCTCGAAGAATAATGTACGCCTTCCTGCATATCATCGTCTTGATCTTGGGTTAAATATATATATGCCTAAGAAAAATAATCATTTGGGAATTTGGAATGTTAGTATCTATAATGCTTATTGCCAGATGAATCCAATTGTTATACAAAAATGTAATGATAAATCGACTATTAATGGTGAAGTATTAAAACCCAGATTCCGTACACTTGCACTATTTCCGATAATTCCTTCTGTTTCATATACATATAAATTTTAAGACACAATGAATATATTGATTAAATCTTTTTTTTATGTGATTTTAGTTATAACATTTACGTCTTGTTATAATGACTTAGATTTGGATAAATATAGACCCGCTCCAAAGGTGGTCTTAAATAGTGCTGTTTCGAGTGATACTGTTGTTATGGCAAATGTTGGACGTACTGTATTTTTCACAGATTCCCGCGATGTAGATCCAACAATATGTGACGCTGATGTTAGTCTTTATGTTAATGACAAGATAAAGGAGAAGCTGGTGTGGATTCCTGATACGATGTTATCAACAGGAGGAATATATAAATCGACATATTATCCTAAGATTGGGGATAAAATAAGGCTTGAAGCTCGTACATTGCTTGGTGAAGTGTGGGCTGAAGATATTATTCCCGATCGTACTCTAATAAATGATGTAAAGCTCTCATTTATAGAGCGTGAAAATAGTGATATTATTATAGGTGGACCTAATGGAAGTGGATATGGGATTGAGTATAAGATAACCTATTCTATAACTTTTAAGGACAATCCAGATATGAAAAATTATTATTGCATTAGAATTGAAGATATAGGGTGTAATAGTGTTAATGGACTTTTGGACTATTCGAGTGATGATGTATTTCGAGCCCAACAGCCTATCATAGATTCATCTACGAGTAGTAAGTTAATTGAGGGACAAGAGGGGCGTACTTTTACAGATGAATATATCAATGGCAAAACATATACAATGAAAATAACAGAAACTGATGAACATACGTTATATCATTATGGTAAGCATAAATATCGAAGGATTATATTATATTCACTGTCGGAATCATACTATAAATATCTTACAGGAATATTAAACTATGGTAGTTCAACAATCTCAGGAAGCCTAATTGACTTTGGATTCTCTGAGCCATTTGTACATTATTCTAATATAAATGGAGGAGTAGGTATACTTGGTATGGTGCAAAGTGAAAGCTATATTATAGATCTTCGTACTATATTCCCAGATTACTGGGAATAATATCTTGAATATTACAAATTACTTGACATATTTCACTGACACCAAATAAGTTGTAAAATGCTATAAAGGAGAAATTCTTGTGCAGTGGTTTTATTTTTGTGGTATTGGTGGGCGACGAAATACTACAAAGTTATGGTCAATTACGCTGTTATAGTATTTAACAATAGCATCGGTGTCGCCATCTCTTTTTTGTACGAAATGTATTTCGGTAATAGGGTTTTTGTCAATTATGTGCTCCATTAGCTCTTGCATGCTTGGCGCTTCGGCTAACTTACTATATTCTTCGTAAGAGTATGATGTGAAGGCGGTGTTTTTGTTTATCCCACGATTATCGAGCCAATAACCATTTTTTAATGGTGTAGGCTTTGCTAAAGTACCATTAAAATAGATGTCGGTAGGAGCTGGATAGCTCACAATCTTTGAATGAGCATCATCTAATGTCACTGGTACGTTGTTGGTATATGGCTTAACCGTTTTGTATATGGCTATTTGAGGGAGAGCATAGTTCATGTTTTTATCACCTTTTACATTTGGATTAAGGGCTATTGGAGCACTGTGTATTGGACGGGAATTAACATTAGGTGTTGTAGCATTGTTGTGACTTGCGCAGGCAGTAAACAACAATGCTAACAATGAACCTAATATTTTATTTATTGCTAAATATTTCATTTTTAATGAATTACTTATTTTTTGATGAGTTGTTTCACATCTATGCTATTTGTCCCCATTATTTGCACGAGGTAACAACCCTTTGCAAGAGTTGTGATGTCAACATCTATTTTGGCGCTTTCTTGTTGTGAAATATCTTTGCTTAGCTTAAGAGCACCCGCTAAGTCGTATATACGAATTGCCGTGATTTCTTTGTCGCTTGTAATAGTAACATTATTCGTGGCTGGATTGGGGTATATTGTTGCGTTTGCTATCGTTATTTCATTAACACCTAAAGGCTCTCCCAGAGTGAAAAATACTTTATTTAAATTTGCTGGTTCTATTTGTTCATTTCTGTTAGATATTATACGATATATAACTGCAAAATATCTTCCATTGGCAATATCTGTATTTCCTTCAAATACAACTTCGGCTGTCGTATTATTGTCGATGGCAACAGGTAAAGATTCTATATAAGCAATATTTTGTCCTCCTTTTTCTGGGTAGATGAATGCATAAAATGAGCCAAAGTAATATCCACCATCGTTTCTTATTTTTGCGGTGAGTTGCATATTATTTTTAGGTACGTTATTATTATCTTTGAATGATGGTGTAGCAGTCAATGCAAAAACAGGGTTACCTGGTTTTGGAAGGATTGTAATATTAGTCCACTCCCCAATAATCTGGTTTGTGTTGTCTATGATATTCAGATAATAATCGCCAGGAGCGAGATTAAAAACTTCGGTAATAGTTAATGAAGTGCTTTCACCTTTTAGTAAATCAATTATATTGTCATTAAATTTTATAGCGTCACTACCATCATTAGATTTGCAAATTACTAAATTTACAGCACCGAAATATTCATTTCCATTGTTTGTTATAGTACAAGATACTTTTCCAGCGAGGCTATTATATATATTGTTAATAACGGCTATGTTGGTTGCGCTCAAGTTTGGAGTAGTTGATGGCACAGTGAAATCTACATTTGAAGATGTCACATTTACGTTTACATATTGTGCTTCAGAGATTGCTATTTTAATTTTACTCCAATCAGTATCAGTATTGCTCTTAAAAAGTGCGTATATTTTATAATTTCCATTGGCAACTGATGCTGGTATTTTTATGCTTTTAAAAGTGAAATCGCCATAACCATAATAAGGCTTAAAATTTAGGGGAGAAGTAACCTTAAGAGTTGTTACGAGATTGTTTGTTTGATCATAAAGACCTAATGCGAGATTTGCATTAAAACTATTCCAGCTATAACTAAAAAAGTCGTAGAGCGTAATAGTTGTAGAACCATCGCGTGTAATAGATGAATTACTTGGCACTAAACTTTTCTCGCTACATATATCATTGTGTATTATGCTTGTACTGGTTGCTTTTTGGACACCAATTATAGCGTCTTGATCATAATTGAATCCCCCATTAGAGCCACCAACGCCTTGAGATGATGGTGTGAGAGCATTGATTTGGAAATATCCGTTAGAGGTGCCTCCCCATCCCCAATTGACGTGGAATAAGTTGTTTTTATCATATCCGTCAAAGAGGAATTGATGCCCACCAATGGCGCTATTACCGCCATATATGATTACACGATTTGAGTTTAACTCATTTTTCATAAGAGACATCCATTCTTCAAAGCCATAAAACTTACGCATTAAATAACGCATACCTTTGTCATAGTCAAAGTAGTTATAAAGAGCATAAGGGACATTAGTAGATTGCGCTCCGCTTGACCTTCCATAATCCATGTCTACTGACACTCCGCAATGATACATTAATTTAGCTACTGCATCGTTTGATGCCTGTGAGCTACTTGAATTATATGTTGGTGTCATTGCAGCCCAATCATAAGTGGTATTAAAATCGGCAGAAAGAGTAAATTTTTGAGTCCTTGAAGTATAAGTATGATTGCCTTTGCCTTTTGGAGGCCATTGATTGTAGTACATAGCTTGAGCCGTTGCCGTAGCAACGCAACCCGATGCTGCATGTTCTTTGCTACCAGGCATTACTGGGCATAGGTTGTTATATGGAGATAGTTGATTCCAAGCCGTTGTACCAAGTAAAGGTGCTATGCTTTGTGCATATTCTTTGGTGTCAATATTGGTAGTGATGGTTGTGGCGATGTTAGGGTTTGCAATAAGTGTTTTAATTTCTTTTGCATATCCATCGAGCCATACTTTCATGTTTGAGGGGATTTTCTCGTAATCAAATGTTCCTGTTTCAGAGTATCCGAGTATGCTATGTGCACGATCATCACCAGAAATAATTAGGAATCCTTGATTTTCGCCACGATTGAAAACGTAAAATAGATTTGCGTTTGCATCTTTTTTGCTGAAAGCTAATTTCATGTCAGCTTCTTGTGACCCTTGTTTTAGGTTACGTAATTGTGGTAGCTCTTTTGCTTCAAATTTTTTTGCAACAAGTAGAGCTTCATTTTCGTTAATTTGGCGAGCCATAACAGGCATGCACAAAATTAGCAATGCTAATGAAAGAGTGAAATGTGTTTTCATAATAAATATTTAGTTTTTGATTAGTGGTTTCACGTCTATGCTGTTTGCTCCTACGATTTGCACGAGGTAATAACCCTTTGCAAGAGTTGTGATGTCAACATCTATTTTGCCACTGTCTTGTTGTGTGATATCTTTGCTTAGTTTAAGTGCACCCGCCATGTCGTATATACGAATTTCTGTGATGCCCTTGTCGCTTGTAATAGTAACATTATTTGTGGCTGGGTTGGGGTATATTTTGGTGCTCTCTACCGTTACATCATTAACACCTGAAGGATTTCCAAGAGTGAAAACCACTTGATTCAGATTATCGGGAGCTAATGGTGTCATTACGCCATTCAAACTATGATAAATACGTAATAAATATTTCCCATTGGCAAGATTTGTTCTACCATGAAATGTTACTTCGGTTGTAGCATTATTATCGATCTCTACAGTAGGAGAATAGAAATAATCAAGAGATTGACCGTATCCATTTTCATTAAATATAGCAAC
This sequence comes from Muribaculaceae bacterium, assembly GCA_036661515.1. Taxonomy (GTDB): domain Bacteria; phylum Bacteroidota; class Bacteroidia; order Bacteroidales; family Muribaculaceae; genus HGM05232. Next base: position 5,240 of record JAVWYO010000082.1, read on the forward strand.
GATAAATGCGTCACATAAATATCCGCCTGTGTTCTTTATTTTTGCAGTGATTTGTATGTCGTCCTTAGGCACGTTATTACTATTAGGTAATGACGGTGGTGCTACTAATGTAATAATAGGGTCGGCAGGCTCTGGTAGAATTGTAATGTTGATAGGCTCTGCAATAACGATTTTTTCTTGATCTGCAATTTCGAGTTTGTAGTTTCCAGCAGGAATTTTCAAGAGGTTATTAAATGATATTGAGGTGCTTTCGCCTCTTTGGAGATTAATGGTGTAATCGGGACTCTGATGAGCATTTTTGTCAGATAATATATTTAGTGTTATCGCTCCATAATATTCGGCACCCGAGTTAGAGATGTCGCAAGAAATCATTGCAATACGATTACTATAAATTTTTTGTGGAATAATAAGGTTGCTTACACTTAAAGAACGTTGTGAATTTTCGGGAGGGGAGAGTGTTAATTTGTCGGCAGTAATTGATAGATTAATATATTTGTTGTTGTTGATAGGAATGTTAATAAATGACCAATCATTAGATTGTTTATCTTTACATATTAGCTTAATTTTATAATTGCCATTGGCGATGTCAGAAGGAACAGCCTCAGAGAAAACCAAGTTCCCAACACTTTCCCCCGATTCTAAAATAAGAGATTTTTCGGATAATACTTTTACTAAATTGTTATTTTCATACAAACCTAATGCAATGGTTCCATCAAAACTGTCCCAGCTATAATTAGAAATGGCAATGCCATGAATTTTTAAAGGTTCATTACGAGAGTAATTACTTTGGTCGAGAATAATGATGTCAGATACTATTTGATGGACTTTTTGATTTTTACCTGTGTCTTTTTGAATGCCAATAATTATACACTGAGAACTGTTATATCCGCCAGCATATCCTCCAGTGCCTTGTGATGAAGGATTTAATGCTGTAGCTTGAAAATATCCATTTGATGTACCGTTCCAACCCCAATTGACATGGAAAAAATTATTTTTGTCATACCCATCGAAAATGAATTGATGTCCGCCACCTGTTGCTACTCCTCCATAAAGTACTGCGCGCTTGCTATTTAGTTCATTCTTAATCATATCTATCCATTCAACGATGCTATAATAATCGCGGTATAAGAAACGCATTCCTTTATCGTATCCAAAATATTTATTAAGGGCGAGTGCAATAGTGTGTGAAGGCGTACCGCTTACACGATTTGAGTATTTCATATCAACAGCTACGCCACAATGATACATCAATTTAGCAACAGCATCGTTTGATGCCTGTGAGCTACTTGAATCGTAAGTAGGAGTCATGTTTGCCCAATCGTAGGTCGTATTAAAGTTTGCCGAAATATTCTGGCCTTTATATGTGTAAGAATATTCGCCAGTTCCATTTATAGGCCATTTATTGTAGTACATTATTTGCGCCATAGCTGTCGCCACGCAACCAGAAACAGAACGTGAATCTTCAGATGGCATAATAGGACATAAATTGTTATATGGCTCCGATTGTCCCCATGCAATTTTATCTAAAAGAGGAGCCACGCTTGGCGCATAATTTTTCTGATTAAATACAGGTGCGACTGTTGTAGTGGTTTGTGGATTTTCGATAAGTGTTTTAATCTCTTTGGCATATTCCTCAAGCCATGCTTTCATGTTCACGGGGATTTTCTCGTAATCAAAAGAGCCAGAATCGGAGTATCCGAGAATCTCATTAGCCCGGTCGTCGCCAGAGATTATAACAAAACCTTGATTTTCGCCACGATTAAAGACGTAGAAAAGATTATCGTTAGCTTCTTTTTTGCTGAACGCTAATTTCATGTCAGCTTCTTGTGACCCTTGTTTTAGTTTACGTAATTGTGGTAGCTCTTTTGCCTCAAATTTTTTTGCAACAAGTAGAGCTTCACTTTCGTTAATTTGGCGAGCCATAATAGGCAAGCACAAAATAATGAATGCTAATGATATGGTAAAAAATCTTTTCATATAAGATAGCTATTCTTTTTTGATTAGTGGTTTCACGTCCATGCTGTTTGCTCCTACGATTTGCACGAGGTAATAACCCTTTGCAAGAGTTGTGATGTCAACATCTATTTTGCCACTGTCTTGTTGTGTGATATCTTTGCTTAGTTTAAGTGCACCCGCCATGTCGTATATACGAATTTCTGTGATGCCCTTGTCGCTTGTAATAGTAACATTATTTGTGGCTGGGTTGGGGTATATTTTGGTGCTCTCTACCGTTACATCATTAACACCTGAAGGATTTCCAAGAGTGAAAACCACTTGATTCAGATTATCGGGAGCTAATGGTGTCATTACGCCATTCAATCTATGATAAATACGTAATAAATATTTCCCATTGGCAAGATCTGTTTTACCATGAAATGTTACTTCTGTTGTTGCATTATTGTCAATTTCAACTTTAGGAGAACTGAAAGAGGTAAGAGGTCGATCGTCGCTATTTTCATTAAATATTCCAGCAGTAATTGGTTGGTAGAAATATCCGCCTGTGTTTTTTATTTTTGCAGTGATTTGTATGTCGTCTTTAGGCACATTGTTTTTATCAGGAAATGATGGCGTTTCTGTTAATGTAAGAATAGCGTCGGCAGGTTCTGGCAGGATTGTAATATCGATAGGGTTTGCAGTAATACTCTCATTTTGATCTACAATTTCGAGTTTGTATTTTCCAGCTGGGATATTAAAAGCATCGTTAAAGACGACTGAAATGCTTTCTCCCATTTGTAGATTAATGGTGTAGTCGGGTCCCATAGCAAACTCCTTAGCAGTGCTAATCTTAATTTTTACCGCTCCATAATATTCGGCACCAGAGTTAGCAATGTCGCAAGAAATCGTTGCGACACGATTACTATAAATTTTTTGTGGAATAATAAGGTTGCTCACACTTAAAGAACGTTGTGAATTTTCGGGAGGTGAGAGGGTCAATTTATCGGCAGTAATGGATAGCTTAATATATCTAATATTGTTAATGTCACTCATAGCAATTCTCCAATCATTAGATTGCTTTTCCTTACAAATTAGCTTAATTTCATAATCTCCATTAATAATATTGGAGGGAATAATTCCAGAGAAAATTGAGTTTCCAGAATCGTTTCCCGACTCTATAATAAGAGGTTTTTCGGATAATACTTTTACTAAATTGCTATTTTGATATAAACCTAATGCGATAGTTCCATCAAAATCGTACCAGCCATAATTAGAAATTGAAACGCCTGTGATTGTTAACGGTTCATTACGGGAATATTCTTCTTTATCAGGGAAAATTCTTGAATATACTATTTCAGGAACTTTAGTGGTTTTTCCTGTCTCTTTCTGAATGCCAATAATCATCTCCTGAGAACTGTTATATCCTCCTGCATATCCTCCAGTACCTTGTGATGAAGGATTTAGAGCAGTAACTTGAAAATATCCATTTTCCATACCGTCCCAACCCCAATTGACATGGAAAAAATTATTTTTGTCATATCCGTCGAAAACAAAAGCATGTCCGCCATCTATTGCTTGTCCTGCATAAAGTATCGCGCGTTGGCTATTTAGTTCATTCTTAATCATATCTATCCATTCAGCGATACCATAATAATTGCGAGATAATACACGCACTCCTTTATCGTATCCGAAATATTGATTAAGGGCAAATGCAACAGGAATTATATAAGCATTACTTACAAGATTTGAATATTGCATTTCAACAGCTACGCCACAATGATACATTAATTTAGCAACAGCATCGTTTGATGCCTGTGAGCTACTTGAGTCGTAGGTAGGAGTCATGTTTGCCCAATCGTAGGTCGTATTAAAGTTTGCCGAAATATTCT
>JAVWYO010000083.1:0-8987 GCA_036661515.1 Muribaculaceae bacterium
AAACTAATTATTGAAAAAGAGATTATAGCAGAGGTAAAAAGAGCTTGGGCATATTATCAATATGCGACAAATTTATGTGAATTATATAATACACAGACAACTCTTTCCGAAAAGCTACAAAAAATAGGAGAAATTCGATATAAACAAGGTGACATAACTCTTCTTGAAAAGAACATGACAGCTACTATTGCAGCAGACATGCGCAATAAATATTATCAAGCTATGGAAGAACAAAAGTTAGCTCTGAAAAAATTTAATTGGGTGTGCTACACTGATTCGCAAATTATTCCTCATGAGATTGTTACTAAGACTTTATTTTCAGCATCAGCAATCACTGATGATGGTATTTCAAAAATACATTTACAATATTACAATAGTAAAGTGTCCGAAACAAAGGCGAAGCTCAACATTGAACGTAGTCGTTACTTTCCAGGAATAACATTAGGATATATTCATCAAATATACCCACGCGGAGTAAATTCCATGAAAATAGAACTTGCAGTACCAATATGGTTCTTTTCAACAAAAAGTAAAATAAAACAAGCTAAAGAGGATATTTATATTGCTCAAACAGAAGCTGATGCTAATATTTATGACATCAAGCAAAAATTAACTGATTCGGAAATTATTATTCGTCAAAAATCAAAAAGCATAGGATATTATACGACATCGGCTTTAAAAGAGGCTGAAGAATTAATTAAAGTGGCAAATTTACAATTGCGACATAATGAAACAAACATCACAGAATTTATTCAAGCTTTTAACACAGCATTAGAAATTCATAAAGGTTATATAGAAACCGTTTATCAATATAACGTAGCAGTATTAGAATATGAATTATATAAAAATAATTAAAACGATATGAAAAAGATAACTTACGCTTTAATATTATTAGCAGTCGCTGCATGCAACTCTAATAAAGACAGCAAATCAACCGATAAAGAAGTTGCAGTGGTATCAAAAACTGTTGCCAAAGATACAGTAAAGGCAGATGCCGTTACATCAGCTACTTCAAAGGCAAACCAAGTATCATTTAATGGCACCATTGAGATGGCACCACAACGCATGATAACTATCTCATCGACTATGGGAGGTGTGATAAAGAACACTACAATCATGCCTGGTCAATTTATAAAGAAAAATTCGATAGTTGCAACTGTTGAAAACCCTGAATTCATATCTTTGCAACAAACATTTCTTGATGCTCATGCCCAAAGTGAATATCTTGCAGCCGAATATACTCGTCAAAAAGCTCTTTCTGAAGAACAAGCTGCTTCACAAAAAAAATTACAACAAAGCAAGGCCGAATATCTATCTATGAAGAGTCGCATGGATGCAGCATCAACTCAGTTACGCCTATTAGGTGTTTCAAGCAATACGTTGCTCAACAAAGGGATTCAGCCATACTTTTATATTTACGCAACAATAAGCGGATATGTAGGCGACGTGCAAATTAATGTTGGAAAATATATGAATGCAGGTGATGCTTTATGTGAAATAGTTGATAAAAACAGTGCTATGCTTAAGCTCACAGCTTATGAAAAAGATCTTGCATCAATGAAAATAGGCAATCCTGTGCAATTTCGTGTTAATGGAATGGGCGATGAAGTATATAATGCAACACTATTCACAATAGGACAGAAAGTTGATGCAATCAGCCGTTCAGTCGTTGTTTATTGTAAAATCAAAAATTCGAGTTCTAAATTTAGTCCTGGAATGTATGTTACAGCTCGTATTATGAAATAACGATATTAGCGCAACTTATATTTATTCTCATTGGTGAGAATAACATCTCCTTCAGAAAGTAGGAATCGAAGCACTTCTATTATATCATCTTTTGAGAATGATAATGTATCAAGAAAATCATCAAGGGTTCTTGTCTTTAATGAAAGCATATACATTATTCCCTCTTGTGCATCATGGATAATATCATCGTGTCTCGATTCTCTTTTTGTGGCTAAACATACATCACAATTGCCACAAGGTGTTGAATTAATCTCGCCAAAGTATTCAAGAAGATTACTTTCTCTACATGTTGAACTTACAAAAGCGTAATTTAGAACAGCATTAATACGCCTTTCAACAAGCAGTTTTCTATCTTCATAAGCTTTTTTGGGTATGAGTATATACTTTTGTAATTCTCTTGAAGTCGTATAAGAAATATAAGGTGTGCGCTTGCGTGGCACATAATGCAAAATGTGCATTTTTGTAAGAGAGAGCAACGATTCATATATTATTTCTTGGCTTATGCCATATCTACGAGAAATAAGTGGCTCACTAATATATACATAATCGGCAAACAACCCCGTGTAATTTCTTAATATAGCTTGTAATACTTTATCTAAGTTCTGATTATCGCTTGACAAGTGATATAACTCCTCTTTCTTAGCAAGAATTATAACTCGTGATTGAGTTTCAATTTCTTCAATAAAATCAATATATCCCGATTGCGTTAGGATTTTCAAGGCATTAAACGTGGGATTAATTGGATACTTGAATGTCTTGCAAAACATATTAAAATCAAAATCAAACACTTCATTTAAACCACCCTCAATCGGGACTTGCAGATAATTTCCGACACGCTCATATACCTCTTTTATAAAATCTTTGGGAGGGAAAGCATCATTAATACGACGCTTTAGAGTAGCCTTATCAGTATTAGAAGTAAGTAACACTACATACGATTTATTACCATCGCGTCCTGCACGTCCTGCCTCTTGGTAATATTCTTCGAGTGATGACGGTGCATCGATATGCACTACGACCCTAACATTTGGCTTGTCTATGCCCATACCAAAAGCATTTGTTGCAACAATTATACGACACTCATCATTTTTCCATTTATTCTGCTTTTCGTTTTTATCTTCATTTGCAATACCAGCGTGATAAAAATCGGCTGGTATATTGTGAAAATTCAGTTCATTAGCAATTTCTTTTGCCTTTTTCCTACTTCGCACATATACTATGCCACTTCCAGGAATTTTATTAAGTATATTGACAAGTTGATGAATTTTATCATCTGTGTGGCGAACTACATAAGAAAGATTAGTGCGACGAAAACTCTTTGAAAATAGCTTACCATTTTTAAATTCCAGCTTCGACATTATATCGGTTACAACTTCTGGAGTTGCCGTAGCCGTTAGGGCTAATACTGGAATCAAGGGAAATAAATCTCTTACTTTAGCAATTGATAAATATGATGGACGAAAATCATATCCCCATTGTGAAATACAATGTGCTTCATCAACAACAATCAATGTTATTTTCATGAACCGCAACTGGTCAATAAAAGAAGCTGAGTTAAGCCGTTCAGGTGATATATATAGAAATTTATAACTTCCATAGCAACAGTTATCAATAGCTTTTCGCATTTCAGACATTGATAATCCAGAGTGAAGATATGTTGCTTTAATTCCACGACTTAGTAAATTATCAACTTGATCTTTCATCAACGAAATAATTGGCGTGACAACTAATGCCATGCCATCAATTGCTAATGTAGGTACTTGAAATGTTATTGATTTACCACCACCAGTTGGCAGTAACCCAAGAGTGTCGTTTCCATTAAGGACCGATGATATTATTTCTTCTTGGAGTTCTCTAAATTCGGAATATCCCCAATACTGCTTTAGAATATCATTAATTAGTTGATTCATTTTCATCAAACAATCTTATTTCCTTTACGAAAAGTTGGATATTGCCAGCACTTTGGTGCTTATTTTCCTCAAGTGTATAGCATATATCAAACTGCTTGCGTGACTTTATATAATCGAAATATTGTGACATATTAAAAGCAATACCATTCATCACTTTATTTGATTCGCTATCAAGTAGTTCAAGCTTTACGTGCTCTAAATTCCTACCAACGAGCTTGCTTGTCCCAAAATCACATACTTTTTTAGTGCAAAATACTGGCTTCTGATTACCAGGTCCAAACGGATTACATAATTTTAGATAGCCAATAAATTCAGGGTTAATATCCTCAAATTTTAGATATGTGTCAATACTAACTTGTGGCGTAAGTTGATATTCTTGTATATTATCTGCCACATATTTTTCAAAGCGTCGTGTAAATTCAGGAATATTTTCTTCTTTCAATGAAAGTCCAACGGCATAAGTGTGTCCACCAAAATTTTCAAGAAGATCGCGAGTTGATTCAACAGCCTTATAAATATCAAATCCTTGTATTGAACGAGATGATCCTGTGGCAAGTCCATTAGACAATGTGAGCACTACGCATGGCTTATAGTATAATTCCGTAAGGCGAGATGCAACAATTCCAATAATCCCCTTATGCCAATCTTTATTGTAGATTACTAAAGCCTTCTTTCCATTATCGTTCTCCCCCCTATCTTCAAGAATTGTATTTGCTTCATCTGTGATGCGCTTGTCAAGTTCTTTCCTATCTTGGTTATACTGGTCTATATTCATTCCTTTTGCATAAGCATCTGCGACATCTTTCGTGACGAGTAATTCTACGGCTTCCATTCCCGATTGCATTCTACCAGAAGCATTAATGCGAGGTCCTATTTTAAATATTACATCACTTATTGTGATTTCTCTATTAGACAAGTTGCAAATTTTTATTATACTACGCAATCCCATATTTGGGTTTGAATTTATTCGCTTTAAGCCATAATAAGCCATGATTCTATTTTCGCCAATAATAGGTACAATATCGGCAGCAATACTGACTGCTACGAGATCTAAGAGCGATTCAAGGTCGTTAGAATTAGCAAGTCCATTACTCATAGCAAAAGCCTGCATAAACTTATAACCAACCCCACACCCCGATAAATGATGAAAAGGATAGCTACTGCCTTCAAGTTTAGGATTTAATATTGCAACAGCCTCAGGTAAGGCATCATCAGGCACATGATGATCGCATATAATGAAATCGATGCCCTTATCTTTAGCATATTTAATTTCATCGATTGCTTTAATACCACAATCAAGCACAATAATGAGCTTAACGCCTGTACTCTCAGCATAATCAATGCTTTTTAAAGATATGCCATATCCCTCCTCATAGCGAGTGGGTATATAATATTCTATATTAGAATAATAATTTTGTAGATATTTGTAAACTAATGCCACCGAGGTCGTCCCATCGACATCATAGTCACCATATACCATTATTTTTTCTTTTGTACCCATGGCTTTATTAAGCCTGCTTACAGCCTTATCCATATCTGGCATGAGGAATGGGTCATGCAAATCAGATAGTGACGGGGCAAAATACTTCTCGGCATCTTCGAGAGAAGTAATTCCACGCTGGATTAAGAGTTGGCTAATAGATAGACAGTTGGCAAACTTTTTCGCCAATTCGGTCTCTAATTTTTGCTCTTCTGATGTAAGGGGTAAGTAATTCCATTTACTTATCATTTATGTTATTTTTTATTTTTCTTAGGTGAAATTCCCACACTCAAGTAGGAATAATAAGTGCATAATTAGCACTCAAAATTGACTTTTAGCCGTGCAATCACCTTATCATGTATTGAATTGCAATGTGCATCATCAATCAATACAAATGGTGAATATGTTTTTTATAGAGAAAGCCATAATTATTTTTTAGATGCTCATAATTTATAGCAAAATATCCTTATAATGGTATATCTCTACGCAAATATAAGGATACTTTTTTGTTTTAAGAGTCCACTTTGTAATGTTTTTTCCAAAACTTATAGCGAATATTAGAATTAGATTATAGTTATGACAATTTGTGCGACAAATTAGCATTTTCATGCTCGCATATAATACATTGATTAATAAATATAAAAGCTTATATCATTTGACGTATCGACATGTTTTTTTCACATAAGATAAACGTGTTTTAAGCATCAATGATATAGATATTAATTTTTTACCACATGTACATCTACTTGTGGGAATGGGAAGTTTAACCCTTCTTTAGGAAATTCGTCGTAAATTTTTTCATTTATATCATAATATACACCCCAATAAAATTCAGAACGAGTCCATGCTCTTATTACTATATTTATACTACTATCGGCAAGCTCACCAAGCGCAACAAATGGCTCGCAATTCACTCTTGGGACCTTTGCCATTAGTTCTAATTCTTTTGCCTTTTGCCATTCAATAGCTTTTTCTTTTAGCGCCGTATTATGATGAAAAATTCGTTTCCAAATACTCCTTTTCTCATTTGAATTATCAACAATTACATCTTGCACATTTTTTTCGTCTTCAACAGATACATCATCGTCGATATGACGTGCTTTTTTATCATCATCGATATATTGTTTTACTATACGGTCGTCTTGAGCTAAAATTCTCAATGCAACTTCCTTTGCTTTCTGATAATTATCACCATAACCTATTGAAATTTTCCAATCAACACGTCGATATTCCTCTTTTGAATAATTATTAATATTGCCTGTCGATAATCCGCCATTAGGAATAATAATGGATTTATTATCTGGCGTATTTATCACTGTATTAAAGATTTGTATCTCTTTTACTGTTCCAGTGTAACCTTGTACTTCTATAAAATCACCTACTTTATATGGCTTTATGAGAAGAATCAACACCCCGCCAGCAAAATTTTGTAATGTCCCACTAAGAGCTAAACCTATTGCAACTCCAGCTGAGGCAAAAATGGCTATAAACGAGCTCGTTTCTATTCCAAGTACACCAATAACAATTACAATTAGCAGGAACAGCAATGCTATTTTTAAGAGACTTAGAATAAATGTTGTGAGCGAGGGATCTATCTCACGCCTTACCATTATAGCCTTCGTCAATCTATATAAACGATTAATTATAAATTTACCTATATAGAAAATTGCGACAGCAATAGCAATTCTTATAGCCAAATCAACGGCACCATTAGCCATTTTATTGATGAAATCTTCCATTGAAAGCATCGAAAATTGAGACTTAGCCTTTGCTAAACTTTCTACTTTTGCAGTATCAGTAGGTAGTAATTGAATTTGTGATAGTATATTAATCATAACTGATTATTTATTATTGTAAACGTCTAAGTACCAGTCTAAAGTTTTGTAATAATCCTCATTATATTTATTAGCTGTCGAAAGTATATAGGTTGAAAGCCCTGAGAACTTATTTGAATCTATATATAGCTTTCCAAATATATTTTCGGTAGTGGCTTTGTATATAACAGCATCATTTAGTTTGGACTTAAAAATAGTATTTTGCTCTGCTGATGCAAGCATTGATGTATATTGTCCAAAATCAAAGTATATGCAATGAGCATCGACTGACGCTATATAATTCTGAATATTTGATATATCCGTGATTTCAATCGCTGATGAATGAATATCACGGCAGACACCAGCTAATGGTTCTAATTTGCTACAATCTACAAGCGAGATAGTAAGTGTCTTAGCAATTCCACTCTGTGCATTATAAAAATCATAAGTGTTTTTACAAGCCTTTAGCATATTTGGCGTGTTTTCACAAAATGCTGGAATATTTTTATCATAAGGCATTCCTGGTGCAGGAAGCAAAGATGGACTACCTACAAAATATTTTGTTTTATTCCTAAGTTGATATGCAACTTCTACTCCACCCATATAACAAGCATCGGCATATATAAAACTAAACTTTTTATCAGGAAGCGATGAGGCTAATACATCTATGGGCATTTGCGCACTAAAATCACCGTCCTGTCCAAAATCTCGCGCAAGATACTCTTTATTATTAGCATTGTATCTATATATTTTATTACGATTTGATAATAATGTTCTTGCCCAGCCACTTGCATGTGACCATAGAACAAGGCCATAATCGTCCGCCTTGGCAAAAGAGAGCATATCATTAATAACTTCAGACATGCGTTCCTTTGTAGTCGATTTTATATCCTTTGAATATTCTTTTAATGTTGTGTGCTTAGCTACTCCATTAGATTTTAATATTTCAAATAATACTGGTGCTGCATCAAAGGTTGTACGATAGACTAATAGCCGGCAATTATTTAAGCCATTTCCTTTAACCGCTTTATCCATTTCAGCTATATCATCGTTATCACAACCATAGGAACCAAGAGAGTTGGTTGCTATCATATATACTAATATAGTACGCGTGGTGGTGGTAGGAGTTGAAGACGGCTCATCAGCACAAGAGCTGAAAAGGATTGCTACAAGTAGCATTATTAAAATTCTTTTTATATATACCATACTAATATAATTATGCACAAAAATAGCTAAATATAACCAAGTAGTAAAATATATGAGCGTTTTTGAACTAATTTTGCAAAAACAAAATAAAATAAATGCGAAAACATATACTGATTTTTATAATATTATCTTCGTTTCAGATAATTAATGCGCAAAGCTATTTGGCACTCGTCGATTCGGCTGACTTTTATATTAAAAATGAGAATTGGGTGAAAGCCGAATCAAATATTCTTAGTGCACTAAAAGCTGAGCCAGCAAATCACAACAACTCGTTGCTCCTCTCGAATCTTGCAACAATTCAACGTTACCAAAAGCGTAATAGCGAAGCCCTTAATAACTATTCCCTTGCATTATACATGACACCTAATGCTATAACGTTGTTAAATAATAGAGCATCATTGTATCTTGAAATGGATAGTGTGAATGCAGCATATCAAGATTATGATAAAGTAATAAAACTTGATGATAAAGATATAGAATCGCGTTATTATCATGGAATGATTGCTTTAGAGAATGGTGACATGATAACCAGTAAACAAGACTTTGACTCAATACTTAAAATCAATTCTAAGTCAAATGAGGGAAAAGAAGGACTTGCATTGTGGAATAAATTAAATTGTCACTATGATGAAGCAATAGCGCTTTATAATCAATTATTGAAAAAGGCAGCAAGCGTTCCTCTTCTCACAAATAGAGCTGAATGCTTTTTAGCAACAAAACAATTGCCAGCAGCAACGCAAGATATAAATGAAGCATTAAAAATTAATGCAACTGAAGGGTATCTTTATTTATTGAAGGCTCGACTCAATAAACTTAGGTATGAAAATGAAG
>JAVWYO010000084.1:0-8968 GCA_036661515.1 Muribaculaceae bacterium
CCTTAGTTTCTTTGTAGAAATAGTCGAATGTTACACCAAGTTTATTATTTAAAATTACAGCATCAAATCCAGCATTCATTTGATGTAATTCTTCCCACTTAAGATCACCATTAGAGAGCTTCACTTGAGTCATACCATTTTGGATATTGCCACCAAATACAGCTTGTGGAAATACATTTATGTAAGAAACCCAATCCCAAACGCCAATATTAGAACTACCCAAAATACCATAATTAGCACGAATCTTTAAATCATTAATCCAATTAACTTTAAAGAACTCCTCATTGCTTATACGCCATCCTGCAGAGAATGATGGGAATACTCCCGTGCGGAAGTCTGGCCCAAACTTAGATGATTGATCTCTACGAATTGTGAAACTTGCCAAGTATTTATCATCAAACGTATAATTAACACGTCCGAATATTGAAAACAATTTGCCCAAATCTTTATAACTACCAGTCTTAGGTCCAGATAAAGCACCATCTAATTGGTCAAAATAGTCATTTCCATTAGTCAATAAATCATTTTTAGAGCCCCAAAGTCTTTCATATGAAGTTGATTGGAAACTGGTTCCTGCAACTGCTGAAATAGCATGCTTGCCAAATGTTTTTGTCCATTCAAGAGTATTATCAAAAACCACAGCAGAAGAGTTTGCCTTATTTTTATTTAGCACTGTTGGGTCAACTGGTTGATTGTATGTCCAGAAGCCTTCTTTTTGGAGGAACATGTGATCATCAGAGCTATGGTCAAAACCAAAATTGAAACGATATTTAAGTTGCTTAAATACTTCAAGTTCAGCAAATACATTACCACGTAATCGCAAATTGGAATTTTTTGATTTTGTAAGAGATTCTTTAGCAACTGGATTCGTTCCAAATGTTACATCTCGTTTTCCATCTCCATAACCAAATCCTCCTTTATTATTTTTATCATAAACAGGTATAGTTGGTAACATTCGATAAACATCAACGATTGGATTTGTATCAAGTTCATCAACAGCGTAGTTACTAACAATGAAATTTTCACCTAAACTAAATGTTACTTTACTACCAAAATCTCGTTTAATATTTGTATTTGCACGAATGGTAAAGCGTTCAGTTTGAGTTCCAATTGTAGTACCCGAATTTGATTGATAATTAGCTGATAAGAAATAGTTATTCATTTTCCCTCCACCTGAAAGGCTTAGGTTATAATCTTGAATAACTCCATTTTTGAATGCTTCATCTTGCCAATTGGTATTACCATCAGAGTGATTTGCCACAGGCTTACCACCATTAATAAACGCCATATCATTAAGCTTTATCCATTGATCACGCTTTGTTAAATTGTATCGAGGGAGCCATTGCAACGTTACCTTTGCCGAGAAATCGACCTTCATTGGACCATCTTTACCTTGTTTAGTAGTTATAATAATAACACCATTAGCAGCGCGAGAGCCATAAATAGCAGCTGCTGATGCATCTTTAAGAACTTGAATACTTTCAATATCATTAAAGTTAAAATCACGATTTGCAGCTCCTTCTAAAGCCACCCCATCTACTACGTAAAGAGGTGCACTTGAGCCAAAGGTTGAGGTACCACGCACTTCTACCATACCTTCTGCTCCTGGCTTTCCACTTGAGCGCACAAAAAGGCCTGGTACGGTTGAAAGAGCATCACCAACAGTTCCTGTTACTACCGTATTCTTCATCTTATCGGGACGAAATACAGAGACAGCTCCAGTTAAATCAGCTTTTTTTACCGACTGATAACCGATAACAACCACTTCTTCAAGATTTTTCTGGTCCTCTTTCATAGTGACACGCATTGGAGAGCCTTTATAAGCTTGCTCCATTGATGACATTCCAATATATGAGAACTCTAATATAGCATTACTTGGAGATTTTAATTTAAATTCTCCATTTACATCTGTTGCGGTAGCAGTTTTCTGCCCCTTAACCTTAATAGACACACCTATTAAAGGTTCATTGTTTTGATCCACGACATTACCCGTTACAAGTGCATCTTGCGCATAAGCACTCAGTGTGATGAAAACGGCTAATACGGAATTTAAGATTCTCTTCATTAAATTAGATAGTTAGTTTGTTAATTCATGATTGTTTATAATATGATGTTTCTTTTTATTTGTTTAGGGAGTTACAAATAGACTCATTGATGCTTTTTACTTTAGCCTCATCAATCTTTATTACATTTCTATCGTATGTCATTAAACCATTTACTTCAACTTCGACATCAGTAGTTTGAGTATATACCGCAGCTGAAAATCCGCGTGCAATTAGTGTCTTAAGCTGATTGGCATATTTGGCGTATTCTGCGGTAACTTCTTGTGAAGAATTGAATTGGACATATCCCCAATTACGTTTTGGTTCCCAAATATGCCCTTTAAGGACTAATCCTATTCCTCCATATTCGCCAAGCACATTTACTCTTTGTGCATCATAAAGATACATATCAGGACCTGGATAATTATGTAAATCGAGCATATCGCCACATGTGTAATGATTTCCTCCACTTGCTGGATTAACTAAGCGTGATGGGTCATAATCCTTTGTCCATTTTGCTATTTCTGGAGTTTTAAACTGTCCCCATGCTTCATTAAAAGGCACCCACACACCTATACAAGGATATGAATAAAGGCAATCAATAATTTCTTTCCACTCTTTTTTATAAGTAGCTTCTGACTGACTACTCCGGCATTTTTCGGTTCCTTCAAAGTATTTTTTATTTTGCCATTCTGGATTAGTATCTCCACTTGGCATATCTTGCCAAACGATAATTCCAATCTTATCACAATGGGTGTACCACCGCGCTGGCTCAACTTTTATATGCTTGCGTATCATGTTAAAGCCAAAATCTTTGGTTTTTTTCACATCATAAGCAAGAGCTTCATCACTTGGTGCAGTATAAAGTCCATCAGGCCACCAACCTTGGTCGAGAGGACCAAATTGAAATAAGTCTTTATTATTAAGTTGAATGCGCATTATTCCATCGTTATCGCGTTTAGCTGATATTTTACGCATTGCAGCATAACTATTTATACTATCAATAACTTTACCATTTATCGATAATGTAATTTCTAAGTCATAAAGGAATGGAGAGCTTGGCGACCACAATTTAGCTCCTTGAGGCATTGGCACTTCTATTATATTATTATTAATAGAAGCACCTTGTGCAATTACTGATTTACCTTCTAAAACCTTAACATCTATTTTACCTTTATCTATATACTCATTCGTTGATACACTAAAACTCAATGTATTATTATCAATATCAGGGGTTGTCTTAACGTTAGTTATATATTGTTGCGCTACGGGTTCAATCCACACAGTTTGCCATATTCCAGTTACTGGGGTGTACCATATTCCCTCTGGTTTGCTTACCTGCTTTCCACGTGGTTGAGTACCTTTATCTGTAGGGTCCCACACTTTCACAACGAGTTCATTTTCTCCTTTAGCAAGAGCAGCTGTGATGTCTAATGAGAATGGCGTGAACCCACCTGTGTGTTCACCTACTTTGATATTATTGACCCAAACATCGGCCTTCCAATCTACTGCACCAAAGTGTAAAATAACTTTCTTACCAGTCCACTTGGGTGAAATATTGAAATTGCGCTTATACCAAAGACTCTGATTCTCATTTAGATGCTTTCCGACACCAGATAGGCTCGATTCAATGGCATAAGGAACGAGTATTTCTCCTTCATATTTTGTAGGGACATCTTTAACCGATGTTATCGCATATTCCCATAGTCCATTGAGATTTGACCAATCTTGGCGTTCCATTATAGGACGTGGATACTCTGGCAATACATTATTTACATTAATGCCTTCGGCCCACTTTGTTTTAATTTTGTCACCTGCTGGTTTCCATGCAAACATTATTGATGGAATTAATAGCAACGCAAAAATTGCAATAGGATATCTTTTCATATAATGCTAAGTTTGTTAATTAAGATGAGACAAATTTACTCTCCATAAATATTAATCCTTAGCAATAATATCCCAAAAAGCATAACAATTGTACCAAAAGCGCCTAATAAACATCCTATGAACCGTATTTTACATTATTAGGACAAAAATGTTATTCTCACAATTAGAATGTCTGATATATAATATTCAAAATATTACCTGGTCAGAAATCCTTTGGCAATGTGCCAAATTGTTTTTGGAAACATTTTGAGAAATATGATGGAGAATTAAATCCGACTCTATAACAAATCTCCGTAACACGTATCTCACCCTCCTTTAAAAGTCGCGCAGCTTCTTTTAATCTTTCTATTCTTAAATATTCATTAGGGCTTAAATCAAGCACCCCTTTAATCTTTCTATAAAAATTGGAACGACTCATATTCATTGCATCTGCAATATCATCCATACTAAAGTCGGGGTTATGAAGATTAAGATGTATTATCTCATCAAGCTTTTTCATAAATTTATCATCGGCAGTTGTTGTAACCATCGTATTAGCCGATACAAATGGAGACTGCGCAAATGCTTGTTTGAGTTTCTCTCTATTAGTTATAAGATTAGCGACATTCACTTTAAGATATTCTACAGAAAAAGGTTTCTCAATATAGGCATCAGCACCAAGCTCCATTCCATCAATCTTAGATTGAATATTAGTCTTGGCTGTGAGCATAATTACAGGGATGTGACTGTATTCAACATTCGATTTAATTATTTCACACAACTCAAATCCATTCATTTCTGGCATAACAATATCTGTGATAACAATACT
Organism: Muribaculaceae bacterium; assembly: GCA_036661515.1. Classification (GTDB taxonomy): domain Bacteria; phylum Bacteroidota; class Bacteroidia; order Bacteroidales; family Muribaculaceae; genus HGM05232. Next base: position 4,738 of record JAVWYO010000084.1, read on the forward strand.
CACATAATGATCGTTAAGTATGGCTAATGCTTCCTTACCATTATGAGCTGTCAGCACTGTATAATCTTGGGTAAATTGTTTCACTTCAAATGCTATCATATCAATATTATCTTCAACGAGCAATATTTTCTTTTTAAGATTATTATACTCCTCAACTTTACTATCAATAGTAATTGATTTATCTAAATTAAAATTGGGATATTTATCTTTCTGTTCTAAATCAATTGTTAACTCTTGTAGAACAGGTAGAGTTAGTATAAAGATATTTGAGGTAATATCATTATTCATAACAAGAGCCCCCTGATGCAATTCTGCAAGAGAACGAGCAAGTGCCAACCCAATACCTGTACCTGTCGTAGTAGTCATATTATCACCTCTATTAACTCTAATAAATGGCTGAAAAATATTTTCTCTTATTTCAAGTGGAATTATACTACCATCATTCTCAACCTTTAGCTCAAATGTATTCTGAACCTCAGTACCAACAGTCAACGACACCTTTATAATGGAATCGGAATATTTTACAGCATTGTTTAAAAGATTACTAATAATTTTAGTCAAAGCCTCCTTATTGACATGAGCATAAAATGCTAATTCTGGGACATCAAGTGTAAATTCAATACCCTTTTGGCGAGCCAACGAAGTGAAACGATGAAAAGTGCTTTGGAGCAATTCTCTTATATCACACTTCACAAAATTAAGTTGATAACCTTTTGCTTCAATCTTTCGAAAATCAAGTAATTCATTTGTTAGAGTTAACAAGCGCTCTGTATTGTGTTCCATTATATTTAAATCCTCTCTAATCTCAGCATCAAGGTCCTTTTTCAATATTATATTTTCAAGAGGTCCTTTTATAAGTGTTAGTGGCGTGCGAATCTCGTGTGCTACATTCGTAAAAAAATCTATTTTAGAATTATATATTTCTCGCTCTTTTTCTTGTTCAAATTTCTCAAGTTGACGCTGATGTCTCATTGCACTTCTTTTTTTAAAATAGACAATCGTATAAAATACCGACACCAGGAAAACAATAAGATACAACATCTTAGCCCACACCGACAAATAAAATGGTGGTGATATCTTAATATGCAACACTAACTCTTCTTCATTTCCAACACCATCACGGTTACAAGCTCTTGCACGAAACTCATAATTACCATACGGTAAATTAGAATATGTTATCATTGGATTTTCCACAGTACTTTGCCACTCAGAGTCAAAATTTTTAAGTTTATATTCAATCTTGTTATGCTCCGATAAATTTCCTCCAAGAGCAGCCAATCGGAATGAGAAAGAATTTTGATCGTAATCTAAAACTATTTCATCAGAATATGATATATTTTTATTTAATGGAGAATTATTATCACTTGCCAATACCTCTCTATTAAACAGATAGAAATCTGTAATTACAACAGATGGCACATGCTTGTTCTCAATGAATTTTTTTGGATTAAATTTTATGAATCCATTAATACTTCCAAAGTAAATATCGCCCTTAGCATCTTTAAAGCTCGACCTATAATTGAATTGATTGCATATAAGTCCATCTGCGGTAGTAAATATTTTGTATGTATTCTTTGCTACATCAAATTGCACAAGACCACTATTTGTTGTAAGCCAAAACAATCCATTATCATCTTCAACAATTTGATATACTACATCATTAGGCAATCCATCTTGCGAATTATGCCTTTCAAATTTACGTGTCTTAAAATCAAATTTGCAAAAGCCACGACCTTGAGTTGTTAACCATATTTGACGATGAGAATCTTCAAATACACTTAATACCTTATTATATGGTAAACTTGATTTATCATTCTCATTAAATACATAGTTTTCCCACTTTTGTGTACTTATATTGAACCGAAACACACCATGAGCATAAGTTGCTGCCCAAATATTTCCATAAGAATCCTCCTTTATATCATATATAAAACGACCTTTAAGCTCTCGTATTGGTTCAAAATCGTCTTTTGCTCTGTTATATACGTGTAGCCCATAAGATGTGCCGATATATATGCTACCCGATGATGTCTTGCATATCGAAAATACGCTATTATCATAGGAATGAATAGAATAGCCACGCATATAATCTTTCACAACATTCCCCGTACGCTTATTTACTCGCTTTAATCCTTTTGAGAAAGTCCCAACCCACAAGTCGTCACCATCAACGCAGAGTCCATGAATATTAGTAAAATTAGCACTTGGGGCAAAGAAAGTAAATTCTCCGTTTGCTGGATTAAAATGATTAAGTCCTCCATCTTCAGTTCCTATCCACAAAGTGCCATCAGTATCAGCACAAAATTCACGCACACGTTTTCCACTAAGCCCACTATTATCCCGTTTAGGATAATACTTTTCAAAAAAAGTATATTGTTTAGGATAATAATCAACGCCACCAAAATATGAACCTACCCACATTCCACCATCACAATCTTTATATATTGCATATATTGCATTGTCGGATAGGGAATAGCTATCATCTTGGGAGTGATGTAGATGCGTATATTTATTAGTCTTTAGATCATAGATATAGATTCCCGTCTCAGTAGCGACCCATAATTCTCTTTCAGAGGATACTATTAAATCTCTACAAAATATATTCTCTCCATTCTCATCAACAAGGAGTAAATCTCTTATTTTTCCAGAAGTAATATTTATCTCTTTAAGTCCTCCCTTGATCGAGCATACATAGTAAAAATTATAAGCTCCTTTTACAATTCTACTTATTGGGTCATTTTTAAATACCTCTTCCTTATTATCAGAAGTCTTATAAGGATTCACATTTTTCAACTTATCATTAGAATAATAAAGTCCATCACCATAAAAGCCAAGCCAAATTCCACCGTTGTCATCAAATGATATACACTCTAAATTAGTAGAAACATTTGCTAATTCCTTTAAGGTGTAATTAGTGCTTTTATGAGTTTTTAAATTATAACAAAACAGTCCTTGTGCTTCTACTGTTACCCATATTTGCCCTGCATTATCACTTGTTATCATTGACACCGTACGAGTAATCTGTGTATTTTTATCACTTTTTATCAAAAAACGCTCAAACACGTCTCTTTCTGGATAATATAAATAAAGACCAGCATCTGTTCCCACCCAAATATTTCCTTCTGAATCCTCAAATAGTTTTGTTATGAAATTATTTCCAAGACAGCCATGCTTAGCAACATTATATTTATATTCTCTAAAGTTGCGCCCATCGTATCTATTTAGCCCATCTTTGGTACCAAACCACATGTAACCCTTCTTATCCTGCAAAATAGCATTTACGGTATTTTGTGATAATCCATTACTTATATTTATATTTTGGAAAAAATATTTATGATCAACTGTAATAGCTACGCATTGAAATATGCATATAGCAAAAAGGCATAGACTTAATTTTTTCATAATTACACTTAGGCAAGATTTATTGTTCAAATATAGTAAATATCTCAATTACAAAATGCAAGAATAATCCCAATAAGTGCAAATACCGTCTATTTATGATAATTTGCGATTTTTAGCGACAATTTTTATAGTGCTATTAATTAATCATTATTTCTTTTGTAAATCGACATTATTAATTTAATTTTCACATCATGAGAAATAATCTTCTAATAATTGGAGCTACGGTTTTGTCAATGTCCAATTTTGGTGCTACTGCACAAAATATCCCTAATCCTGTAATTCCTGGCATTGCCGATGCTGGAATTATGAAATATAATGGCACCTATTATTTAGGTGGAGTAGCCACTAATGGTGGCTTTTATATATCCGAAGATTTAGTTAACTGGTCTAAAGGACCTATCCATGTTTTTGATATGGATAATAATTGGACTAAAGAGGAATCCTCAAAAGGGAATCAAATACATGCCGATGATATAAACTACATAAATGGCACATTCCATCTTAATTGGTCGGTAAATTATTGGGGAAAGAATCAACATGTTGTACACATTGGACATGCAACAAGCCAAAATCCATTAGGACCTTACATCGAGCCAAAAAAAGATAAATGGATAGATACACGTATCGACCCTAAACTTTTTATTGATGACAATGGCAAAATGTATATGTATATGGTAAAGTTTACAGATGGTAATACTATTTGGGGACGACCGATGAAAGATCCATATACTTTCAGTGGAGAACCTATATATCACTTTGCTGCTCTTCCTGATACGTGGGAAACATTAGATAACAAAGTTGCCGAAGGTCCTTGGGTTATGAAATATCG
>JAVWYO010000085.1:0-8931 GCA_036661515.1 Muribaculaceae bacterium
AGCTTTTAGTAACAACACATTATGATGGTTTACTGGCGGAGGAAGATTTGTTGCGCAAAGATAACGTATGGTTTACGGAGAAGAATGCCGATGGTGCGACTGTCCTTTATCCACTGACGGATTTCAAAGGACTGAACCGTATAAGTTCACTGCAAAAGGCATACAAGTTTGGTAAATTTGGTGCTATTCCTAACCTTTAATCGTGTGAGACTATGAGAAACCAAAGAGCCCCACACGGCACACGTCAAGTGATTCATATCGTTGGCGAAGGATTGACTGAACTTTTCTATTTCAGCCACATCAAGAAATTGATGAGCTATCGTTGCTCCATATCTCCACGCTTGTTTGAAAATAACAGTATTGAGAAGATAGAAAAGAAGATAAAGGAATTGCTCAAAGAGGATGTTTTTGTGATTTGTGTGTTCGATGCCGATGTCAGTCGACGTTCAGATGCAGAGAATAAGAAACTTGCAACTCTGAAACATCGTTATGAAAAGAATCAGAATGTATTACTTTGCGATAGCTTACAGTCTATCGAATACTGGTTCTTGTTGCATTATGAAGATACTTGCCGGCACTTTAATGATTCAGCTGCGACGGAGCAGGCTCTGAAACGCTATATTCCCGCATACGATAAAACCCGTAAATTTCTCGAAAAAGAAAAATGGGTAAGAGATATGCTTGTCGATGGTAAAATGGATACTGCTTGCGAATTAGCAGAACGATATTATGATAAAGATTCGTATAGTATGATTTATAAAGCGATTGAAAAATTAAGATGTATCTAAAACTACAAAGTAATGACTATCCCTTAACCTGTACCAGTTATTTAGGGATAGTCATTCTTATTATGTGTGGCAGGGTATTATTTAAATGCGAAGCCTGCACAAAGTCCGTCGTAGCTCTTTAGTAACTTTATGGCTGAATCGACTGTGCTATTACCAGCAATAGAGCCAACCTTACTAACAATGTCTATTAGTTTTGACACGTCAAACATTACATCGAGCTTAGTTCCCTTTTGTACATAAGTCTTTACAGCCCCGATTTTGTGCTTACCAAAGGCATTAAAGTTGAAAGTAAAAGCACCATTTTCTACTTTTGTAATTGTGCCTGTAACTTTTCCCTTTTTCAATGTCATTGTAAATTTACCAGTGGCATCAACAGTAAAAGTCATATTTTCAAGTCCAGCTTTTTGGTAATAAGGTTCGAGCTTGCTCACAATTGCAGCAGAAGCAGCAGCACCTCCAGCTTTTTTCAAAATATCATGACTTTTAAACACTACAGCTGGTCCACATGATTTCCATGTACCAACCAGATCTTTAACATCGACATCAGAAGTCGACAATACGCCATCAACAAGATTACCTACTGATTCATTACCAGTTAAATCCTTAGCCAAATTGTTAAGGTCGAAAGCATAAGATTGCCCCGAAATGCAAAGCATAGCAAGAGCAAAAAAAGCATAAAGCGATTTTCTTAAACTCATAATTTTGATTTAAATTTAGTTTAACTATAAAAACATACTATTTTATAAATACCATTTATCTTTCGATAGACACTTCTTTAAGTATTTCCTCTTTACTCTCTAATGTGTCGTCAATTTCAGCGTCAATTGCCTCAAATTTAGAATTCATACTTATATATTCGGGCACGAAATGCTTCATAGCCACAACGAGATTATGAATATCACCAGCGTCGGCACACTTGATGAGATGCTCCATTTTTTCGCACACTTCATTATAATCATATCTCTTTACTTTTGCTATCATAATCTTTTGATTAACAGTAGCTTGCGTGCGTTCTTTATCGTTTAGCAACTCTTCATAGAGTTTCTCACCTGGACGAAGCCCAGTTTCAATAATCTTTATATCCTTTCCTACTTTTAGCCCTGCAAGGCTAATCATTCGGCATGCTAAGTCATAAATCTTCACAGGATTTCCCATGTCGAATATATATATTTCGCCACCTTTACCCATACACCCAGCTTCAAGGACAAGTCCACAAGCCTCTTTTATGGTCATAAAGTAACGAATAATATCTTTGTGCGTTACCGTTACTGGTCCTCCATTCTCAATTTGCTGACGGAAACGTGGTATTACTGAGCCATTCGAGCCAAGTACATTGCCAAATCTTGTAGTTATGAATTGAGTAAGAGTTGCCGTATCTTTTCTTTGCAGATTATTGAAGAATAAAGATTGAACATATATCTCAGCAATGCGCTTTGTAGCGCCCATGATATTTGTGGGATTTACAGCTTTATCGGTAGAAATCATCACAAATTTATATACTTTATATTTCACTGCAAGATCAGCGACATTACGAGTACCCATTACATTTGTGAGAATTGCCTCAGTAGGATTGTTTTCCATCATTGGCACATGCTTATATGCAGCCGCATGAAAAACGAACTTAGGGCTAAAGGTAGCGAATGCTTGCTCCAAGCGTGTCTTATTCTGCACATCACCAATAAATAGGTGAATTATAATATGAGGGAATTTCTCTTCCATCTCAAGTTGCATGTTGTGCATTGGTGTTTCAGCTTGATCGAAAAGCACGATTTCGCTTGCACCAAATGATGCGACTTGCCTCACAATTTCACTTCCGATTGAGCCTGCAGCACCAGTGATAAGCACACATTGATTTAGAATATTACTCTTTATCAATGGATTTTCGTTCTTTATTAATTCGCGTCCAAGTAAATCTTCAATTTGAATATTTTTGATATGCGATGACACGACAGGGGCATCTTCGTTCCCACCAGAGACATTAAATTCTTCTACTTGATTTAGTAGTAATAATGTGATATTGTTTTCTAAAAACACGTCGGCAAACCCAGAGCGCATGAGATCAATCTGAGTTGACAGGAACACAAGCGTATCGGAATTGTATTGCTCAAATATCTCTTTTACCGTTTTAGGGTTATATGTTTCAACATAAATACCATTAATTTTAGACTCATGCTTGCCTTCGGCAAGGCTTAACAGTGCGACTGGATCAAACTTACCATTACTCTCATTTTTTAAAGCACCAGCAATAACGACAGAGTTTATGGCAGAACCAAGAACAATTATACGCCTTCTATCGCCAGGCTTTATTGAAAACTTCATATACATATATTTTATACAAAGTCGCACCGCTAATAAGAATGTGAAAGCCAAAGAGCCTATAAATATTAAATTCCAGTAGCTAAAAGGCTTAACCTCAAGCAATGCCACAGACACAATATTTATAGCCGTGAGCATCATTGTAGAATAGAACACCAAAAGAAAAACACGATATAAATCTTCCATTACCGACAATCGGATAATGCATTGATAACTTTTCGTTATATACTCCATGCACAAATACACTAATAATATTAGCGCTATTTTCAAAGGTAAATCCTCTGTATATATTTGATTTCCAAGGCTAAATATATCGGCTATCAGCAGCAGTACACAGCTCAATAATATAATGCACATATCCACTGCAACAACTATCCATCGAGGCGTTGGGGCTGCCTGAAAAGACCTAAATAAACTTAACTCTTCTACTTTTCTTAAAATCCAATTCATCGTACTAATAGTTTAGGATTAAACTCTTAATCACTTTTTGTGTGTTTTATTTTTGACTGACAAATATAACACATTCTTGCGACTTGCGTCATATATTACATAAAAACTTTCTGATAAAATTCAGAATCCAGTTTTATGGATCATTCTAAAAATCAACTATATTTATGTGTTTTTAGGATTGTTTGATTAATTATTCAATTAAATAGGCTTCAGCGTTTGCAGATTTCGGAAGTATTGGTAAATTTGCAACTTGAAACTCGTTCTCTTGATAATTAGGAAGTGTAAATATACAATCGGTTGGGTACGGCACTAATATAGCTAATTTCTTCACACAAATTCCATTATTAGATATGGTGGTTATTTTAGTAGTAGTTCCAGTAGTAAACTTTGGCTTGATGATTTAGAACTAATTTATGAATAACTTTAAAAAAATAATCTCAATACTTATAATGGTCTTGTATGTAGGAGCTTTGGTGTCTCATGCGCAAGAACATTTTAGTAGAGGCTTTGAGAAGACTTCTTTTGTCCCAAAGGGGCAATGGGTTACAGGTATTACGGCAAATTATAGCCAGTCGAATCAAGACAATTATCAATTTCTAATTGTGGAAGGTATGAGTGGTGACACCTACTCTTTCAAAGTTAGTCCTATGGTATGCTATATATTTAAGGATAATTTGGGTTTAGGTGGGAAGGTTGCTTATTCTCGCTCCTCAACGCAGCTCGACAATGCAAAGGTAATTATCGATTCTGAGACCGACTTCTCAATGGAAAATCTTCATTGCATTAGCGATAACTACTCCGTAATGGGTATTTTTCGTAATTATATTAGTCTTGGAAGTTCTAAACGATTTGGTTTATTTAATGAAGTACAATTAGAGGTTGGCACTGGCACATCTAAAATAACGAATGGAAAAGGCACCGATTTCACGGGCAATTTTGAACGAAATTACTCAATTAATGTGGGTATGGCTCCGGGTGTTATCATGTTTCTAAATAATTATTCGGCTATTGAAGTTAATGTTGGGGTACTTGGATTTAACTACACTCACACCAAACAGACGACTGACCAAGTCCATATTTCAGAGCGAAAATCAAAGTCAGCGAATTTTAAGATTAACCTTTTCTCCATTTCTATTGGAGTTGCATTCTATTTGTAAGATATGAAAAAGCTGAAATATACAATATTAATCGCTTTTAGTGCAATATGTGCTACATCGGTTGCTACAACAAATAGCCAAGATGAACCTGTAAAGGTTATTATTAACAAGCAGGTATCAGTGCTTGACTCTACAGATATTAAAGCACAGGCTTTACTGTCTTCTAATCCCGAAGATTTAGTTATTGTAGGTAATGACACTGTGAGCATTATTATTCCAGAATTTAACTTAGGGCGCTACGATCGAGGTTTATACAACTTCCTTTTTAGTCCAAAAGGTCAATGGTCGTTTGGGCTTACAGCATCTTATGGAGAATTTGATGTTGGCGACATGAAACTAATAAACCTATTAAAGGATTTTGATTTCAAAGGTAGTGTGTTTTCTATAAAACCTTATGTGTCGTATTTCTTTCGTAACAATCAAGCAATAGGTATGCGACTTGGATATAATCGCAACAAAGCCGACCTTGATGGGCTAAACATGGACTTTGGCGATGATCTTAATCTCAACATTAAAGATGTTCATTATCATTCAGAAAGCTACTCGGCATCACTATTTTACCGCCACTATATAGGTCTTGGACGCGAAAAGCGTTTCGCCATTTTTAACGAAGTTGACCTAACTTTTGCAAGTGGTAGCGGTACCTTTAAGCGTAACTATGATAGCAAGCCTCGCGAAACCCGCACTGTAACTACCGAAGCCCAACTAAATTTTTCTCCAGGTCTTTGCATCTTTATTCACGACAACATTAGCTTCAATGTGTCGTTTGGAGTATTTGGACTTTATCTGAAAAACGAAAAACAAAAGACAAATAATGTTGAAGAGGGTTCTCGCTTCTCAAGCGGGGCTGATTTCAGATTTAATTTATTCAATATAAGCTTTGGTATTGCTGTTCACATTTAAACGATTATATTTCAATGAAACAATTACTATATAAGGCCAATCAATCTCTTTTAATGCTCTTTACAATACTTTTTTGTGTGAGTTGCATTAAGAATGATATTCCGTATCCATCAATTCAAGTAGACTTCCTTTCTATAACGACTATTGGGGAATCTTCGAGTGCTACAATCGATAATAAAAAGCTAACAGTAACGCTCAACCTAAACGAAGCCGTAGATTTGACAAACGTTATAATAAGTGATTATACTATTACCGAAGGGGCAAAAGTTATAGACCCCGACCTAAAGAAGCCACTTAATCTTACAAACCCTGTAAAAGTGACACTGCAACTTTATCAAGATTATGTGTGGACTATTGAGGCCAACCAGCCAATTTCCAGATATTTAAATCTACAAGGACAAGTTGGAGAATCGTCTATTGACGTTGTTGGCAAACGCGTTACAGCTTATGTTTCTAAAACGGCAGATTTAAAACAGATTTTAGTAAATTCTATAAAGCTCGGTCCTTCAGATATATCTACGATGGCACCTAATTTAAATGGACAAGTTGTTGACTTCACGTCTCCTGTTAAAGTAAAAGTAGACCGATTTAGCGGAGATGATGAGACATGGACTATATATGTAGAGAGATCTGATGTCTCGGTATCTACTAAAAGTGTAGACGCATGGACTAATGTTATATGGGCTTATGGGACAGCTCAAGAAGGGGAAAACAACGGATTTGAATACCGCAAGAGTACCGAAACGACGTGGACAAAAGTGCCTAATGAATGGGTAACTACTGCTGGCGGCTCAATAAAGGCTCGTATTATTCATGCTACGCCAAACACAGAATATACAGTGCGAGCAACATCGGGCGACTTGGTTGGAAACGAAATAACTGTAACAACTCACGGAACCATCGAGATTCCTAACGCATCTTTAGACGATTGGTGGCTTGATGGCAAGGTGTGGAACCCATGGGCTAAAGGTGGAACATCGTTTTGGGACACGGGTAACCGTGGCGCAACCACACTTGGAGATAGTAACTCTATACCTTCTGATGAGACTTGGAATGGAGAATCTGGTCATTCAGCAGAAATGCAAACAAAGTTCGTTGGTCTTGGCATGATAGGCAAGTTAGCGGCAGGTAACCTATTTGTTGGTGAATTTATTAGAGTTGATGGTACTAATGGCATTTTAAATTTAGGAAAAGAATTTAATGGCCGACCTACAAAACTAAAAGGTTATTTTAAATATAAAACTTCTCCTATAAACTACACCACCGGCAATTTAAAATACTTAAAAGATCGACCAGATACAGCTATCGTATATATGGCTCTTACTGATTGGAATGCGCCTTATGAGATTCGCACCAATCCTAAGAATAGACAATTATTTGACAAGACATCACCCGAAGTTATAGCCTACGGTGAAGTTAAATATGGTAACGACATAAATACTTTTACAGAATTTGAAATAAATCTTGATTATCGTGCAACAAATCGCATTCCTAAATATCTCGTTATAGTTTGCTCTGCAAGTAAATACGGCGATTACTTTACAGGAGGCTCTGGAAGCGTACTCTACCTCGACCATCTGTGGCTCGAATGGGACTATGCCCAATAATACATTTAATAAAAAATAGGCTATTCAAGAAATTTAAAACTCCTTGAATAGCCTATTTTAATTTTCTAATATTATAGATTCACTTCAATTTCCGCGAAACTTTCACTCTCATTATTTACGCGGTCGAGCGTAGTTACGACATAAGTATATTTTCCTGTTGTACCAGCAGGTATTGTATATTGTGGTGAGTAGGTAACAGCCTGAATGGCTTTTGAATCAGATATATCCTCACCCGAACTTTTATCAAAACGATACACCACGTATGCACGTGCCTGTTGCAATGGGTCTTTTGTCTTTGGAGCATTCCATAATAAAATTGTTTTATCATTTTGCTTATTAGCTCTTAGTTTTTCAACTTTCTCAGGTGCTTTTGAATCAATCCATGTATATGCAGGGACAAGAGCTATTGTTGACTGTTGATTACGAGCAAGAGAATCGGCAACACCCATATAGTTTTTTGTTATAGAATAAGCTGGCCACCAACAATTACCCTGAACATTTGGGAGTTCACGCGAAAGGCGTATTTTGTGAGCAAGTTGATTCTTATCGGTTGATGGTGCAAGGTCGGGTTTACTCATAGTCTTATTCACGTCTTGACCATAATACATATGTCGTCCATTAGCATGCTCATTCCACCAATATGCAAGCACTTCGGTTGAGGCCTTCTTGTGTTCCAACTCCCAATATAATTGAGGAAGCATATAATCGACCCACCCCTCTTTTGTCCATAGAAGGACATCGGCATATAAGGCATCATAATTTTGCAATCCCGACGTTTCGCTACCCATTGGGTCATTCGTCTTATTTCTCCATATTCCAAATGGGCTAATTCCAAGACGCACCCATGGCTTATTTTCCGTTATCACTTTATGTATTCCTTCTATAAGAAGATCTACATTATGGCGACGCCAATCTCCACGCTCCATGCCATTACCATATTTTTCATACGAGGCACTATCGGGAAAGTCAACCCCTTCCTTAGGATAAGGGTAGAAATAATCGTCCATGTGGATAGCATCTACATCATACCGTGTGATAATATCTTTTATCACGTCATCAATAAACTTGCGATTTTCGGGCAAACCTGGATCAAAATATTTCTTGCCGTCATACGACACAAAACGCTCTGGGTGCTTATTATAAATATGGCTTTTAGCAAGCGACTCTTTAGGAGAAGTCGTCACACGGTAAGGATTGAGCCACGCGTGCAACTCCATGCCACGAGCATGAGACTCGTCAATCATAAATTGAAGTGGGTCCCACATTGGAGATGGCGCCACGCCCGATTTCCCGGTCAAATGTCTACTCCATGGCTCTAAATCCGATGGATAAAGAGCATCGGCCTGTGGACGCACCTGAAAGACTATTGCATTCACCCCCGCGTCTTGTAGCTTATCTAACTGATCGCAAAGATATTTCTTATTCTCTTCAGTCGATTGTTTTGAATACTGGCTTTGGAACACGGTGTGCATCCAAGCGCCTCTAAATTCTCTTTTAGGATTTTGTGCTAACGCAACTATTGCGACAAAGCAAAGTGCAGTAATAGATAATAGTATTTTTCTCATTATTATAAAAGTGGGTTAATTGCATATCTGATTTATTATGCGAAACTACCAAAATTATACTATTTCTCAAAATCTAAATGAACTAAAAAATCAAGATGATGCACAATTGAGGGGTCAGCCGATATTTCTGGTAGATGAACATAGT
>JAVWYO010000086.1:0-8863 GCA_036661515.1 Muribaculaceae bacterium
ATAAAAGCAAATAACAAAGGCTGCAAGGACTCGTTGAAGAGCTTGCAGCCTTTGACTTTATTAATAGGTGTGCTTATAGCATGCTTATTGAGCGTTTTAGGAAGTTATTTAGGGCTTCACCTTTTAGGAGGTTGTTACCGAGAAGAGCTATGTCAACAAGTTGCTTTACGGTGTCTTGAGCAACGGCATACTTTGTGATTATTTCGTTCTCATTTTTGCGAATTTCCTCTGCCTTACTTTCGTTTTCTGAAAGTAATTTTTTATCATCTTCGCTTAACTCTTTATTGTCCTTTTTCGAGTCATTGAGTTTTGTAATCGTCTTGTTTACTGTGTCAAGTTCGGCTTCAAGTGGTTTAATTTCATCTCCAATGGCATTAATAGCATTATCCATGACTTTCTTAACTATATGATGCTCAGTGTTAAGCGTAAGATTGTAGCTATCTGGTAATTCGCCATAGAAATTCATGCCAGGTTGCATTGCAGCCATATCTTTCATACGACGCATAAACTCACTTTGTGTTATTATTATTGGCTGATCATTTGGGCTCATAGCTTCAAATGCAACAATAAACTCACTTTTTTCTAAAGTAGGAATTTGAGATTTAAACAATGTAGTCATAATGTTGCGTTGAAGAGTGTCAATAGCGGCATCTTTCTTATCTTCTTTACGAATTAGATTATCAACAACGTCACTGTCAACTCTTACAAAACGACATTTTTCTAATTTCCCCTCAAGCAATCCTATGAAATGAGGGTCTAATTGACCATTCATGATTAGAACGTTGTAGCCTTTGCTCGTAGCAGCATTGATATATGTGTATTGAGCTTCTTTGTCAGTAGAATATAGAAATATGATATTTCCTTCTTTGTCGGTCTGTGTAGAACCTATTAAATTTTTGTAATCATCAATCTTAAAGAATTTGTCTTCGGTGTCTTCAAGTAAAGCAAATTTCATTGCCGATTCACAGAACTTCTCATCAGTGAGCATGCCATATTCGATAAATACTTTTATGTCGTTCCATTTATCTTCAAAGCCCTTTGGGTCACCTTTTTCTATCTCTTCGAGGCGAGAAGAAACTTTCTTTGTTATATAGGAAGAGATTTTCTTCACGTTTGAGTCGCTTTGAAGATATGAACGTGATACGTTAAGCGGAATATCTGGTGAATCAATTACACCTTGAAGAAGCATAAGAAATTCAGGTACTACGCCCTCAACAGAGTCGGTGACAAATACTTGATTGCAATATAATTGAATGCGGTTTTTGTTGATGTCAAAATTTGACTTAATCTTAGGGAAGTAAAGGATTCCCGTTAGAGTAAATGGGTAGTCAACATTTAGGTGTATCCAGAATAAAGGATCTTCTTGTCCTGGGTGAAGTTCATGATAGAAATCAAGATAATCCTTGTCGGTAAGTTCCGTAGGCTTTCTTGTCCATAGAGGTGCTGTTGCATTTATTACGTTATCCTTGTCGGTATCCACGTATTTTCCATCTTTCCATTCTTGTTCTTTGCCCGAAATTACAGGGATAGGGAGGAAACGACAATATTTCTTTAGAAGAGTGTCAATTTTAGACTTGTCAAGAAGATCTTTATTCTCATCGTCAATATAAAGAATAATATCAGTTCCGCGAGAGTCTTTTTCTATGTCTTGCATCTCATATTCAGGAGAGCCATCGCAAGTCCATGAAACGCCTTTTGCGCCATCTTTATATGATAAAGAGCGTATTTCCACCTTTTTAGCAACCATAAATGCTGAATAAAAACCAAGTCCAAAATGTCCAATAATGGCATTTGCTGTGTCTTTATACTTAGCTAAAAATTCTTCGGCACCAGAGAATGCAATTTGATTGATATATTTTTCAATATCCTCAGCATTCATTCCTATTCCGTGGTCAGAAACCGTAAGCGTTCCTGCCTCTTTGTCAACCTTAACTGTGACGTTTAAATCATTGCCAAGTTCACCTTTAAAATCGCCAAAAGATGATAGCGTTTTAAGCTTTTGTGTTGCATCGACAGCGTTAGAGACTAATTCGCGAAGAAATATTTCATGATCGCTGTATAAAAATTTTTTTATGATGGGGAAAATATTGTCAGTAGTAACCCCAATAGAACCTTTCTGCATAGTATAAATGTTTTAAATTATTTTCATTATAACAATGTAGCAAAAAAAATGCCACACTTAATAGCATGACATTTTATCTTATATATTGTTAATATATGGTGTTACATTGTCGTATTCGTTGTCGAAGTGACCGATGAAACAATCTTGTCAGTTTCGGAATTATAATCAATAACAATTGTGTCGCCTTCACTTGCTGTGGCACGAAGAATTACTTCGGCTAATTCATCTTCAAGATATTGCTGAATAGCTCGTTTCAGAGGACGTGCTCCATATTGCTTGTCGTATCCCTTATCGGCTATGTAATCTTTGGCAGTCTTGCTTATCTCTAATTTATAACCAAGCTCGTTTACCCGAGTGTAAAAACTCGCTAACTCGATATCGATTATTTTGTATATAGCATCACGATTGAGAGTGTCAAACATTACTATATCATCGACACGGTTAAGAAATTCGGGTGAAAAGGTACGATTTAGAGCTTTTCTTATTACGCCATGTGAATAATCTTGATTGATGTCTGCGGTGTTAAAGCCAACGCCATTGCCAAAGTCCTTAAGCTCACGCGTACCGATGTTTGAGGTCATTATCAATATTGTGTTTTTAAAGTCAACTTTGCGTCCAAGGCTGTCGGTTAAACGACCCTCGTCCATAACTTGAAGCAGCATATTATATACGTCGGAATGTGCTTTTTCAATTTCGTCAAGGAGCACAACAGAGTAGGGGTGACGACGCACTTTTTCTGTGAGCTGTCCACCTTCTTCATATCCAACATATCCTGGAGGTGCACCAACTAAGCGTGAAACGGTGAATTTTTCCATATATTCACTCATATCAACACGTATGAGTGTGTCAGCTGAATCAAAAAGAAATTCGGCGAGTTTTTTTGCTAAATGCGTTTTGCCGACTCCCGTAGGCCCTAAAAAAAGAAATGTGCCAATGGGGCGGTTAGGATCTTTAAGCCCTACACGGTTACGCTGAATAGCCTTCACTACCTTTTTAATAGCAGCATCTTGCCCGATAATAGATGTTTTAAGCTCGTTATCCATATTAAGTAGTCGAGTGCTTTCGGCTTGAGCAATTCGCTTGACAGGTACACCTGTCATCATTGCAACAACTTCGGCAATCTTTTCATCATTAACAATCTCACGTTGTTGCGTTAGATTTTCTTCCCAGCGTTTCTTTTCGATTCTTAGCTTTGATAGAAGAGTCTGCTCTTGATCTCGATAGCTTGCAGCAATCTCAAAGTTTTGGGAATGAGCAGCTTTGACCTTGTTTTTAACCGTTTCTTCAATTTGCTGTTCGATATCTTCAATTTCTTTAGGCACTACAATAGATGAAATGTGAACACGAGAACCAGCTTCGTCAAGAGCGTCAATGGCTTTATCGGGGAAGTTCCTATCAGATATATATCGTTCTGTTAATTTCACGCAAGCATTTAGGGCTTCAGGAGTGTAGATAACATTATGATGGTCTTCGTATTTATTTTTTATATTATTGAGTATTTGAAGAGTCTCTTCGGCTGTGGTAGGTTCAACGAGAATCTTTTGGAATCGACGTTCAAGAGCTCCATCTTTTTCGATATTTTTTCGATATTCATCAAGAGTTGTAGCTCCAATACATTGTATAGTACCACGTGCCAAGGCAGGTTTTAGCATATTTGCAGCGTCCATAGACCCAGTAGCACTACCTGCTCCAACTATTGTGTGAATCTCATCAATGAAGAGTATTACATCTGGATTTTTAGCTATTTCATCGAGAATAGCTTTTATTCGTTCTTCAAATTGTCCACGATATTTTGTTCCAGCTACAACAGATGCCATATCAAGTGAAATGACGCGCTTGTCGAAAAGTATGCGTGACACTTTGCGTTGCGTTATGCGTAAAGCAAGTCCTTCAACAATGGCTGATTTTCCCACGCCTGGCTCACCAATTAGAACGGGATTATTTTTCTTTCGGCGACTAAGTATCTGAGCGACACGTTCAATCTCTTTTTCACGCCCAACGACAGGATCGAGTTTGCCATCATGAGCAGCTCGTGTCATGTCTATGCCATATTTATCAAGAACTGGCGTTCCAGTGTCTTTTTTAGAAGATATTTTACCCTCAGCAACACCTTTGGAGTCGTTAGATGTACCTTTAGACTTGTCGTTATAAGGAATCTCATCTTCAAGTTCATCATCGTCATCATCAGTGAAGTCAGCCCCATCTTTTGTGATGTGGTATTCACCATTAATTTTTGCTATTGCAGTAGAATATTTTATATCCATAGCTTCAAAAATTGTACTAATATAGTTTGACCCACGATTATGTAGCATAGCAAGTAGTACATGCTCAGCATCAACGGTATCTTTTTTCTGTAGTCGAGCTTCAATGAAAGCAGCCTTTATGAGTTCTTCGGTTTGTGGGCTGATTTGATTAATATCGCTTGACGACGTATTATCGCCAGGTTGACCTATTAATTCAGCTTCGATATAGTTCTGTAAGTCGGATACCGACACATCTAATTGGCACAACAAATCATAGGCATTATTATTGGCATCTTTAATAATCCCCAATAGTAAATGCTCAGGAAGCAATATGATATTTTGCAGTCTTTCGGCCTCCATTTTGCTATATTGTAAAATAGATTTTACTGCATTTGTAAAGTTGGCGTACATATTATATTTGATATTCATTTATTACAAATTTATTAATCCTCTTTGAATTTTCAACAAAGAAAAAGCCTAATAATAATTAATGAGCAATTATTATGCCAATTTGTTCAAAAATGATTAGAGTTATTGAATTAAAAGTATAATTTTTTCGAGATAAAATGTTATCTTTGTAAAATTAAAGGAGGCAAAATCGCAGGCAAACTAAACCTTGCCCGTTATTTTGTGCCTTAGATTATAATAACATAATATATATATACATTCTTAATTTAATATGTTAGAAGAGGATCGTATTTTAAAGATTAATATCGAAAACGAAATGAAGTCGGCCTACATTGACTACTCAATGTCGGTTATCGTATCTCGTGCACTTCCAGATGTTAGAGATGGCTTTAAACCAGTGCACAGAAGAGTGCTATTTGGAATGGAGAAATTAGGTAATACATCTACAGGACCCCATAAGAAATCGGCTCGTATCGTCGGTGAAGTACTTGGTAAGTATCACCCACATGGTGATTCATCGGTTTATCTTGCAATGGTGCGTATGGCTCAGGAATGGTCATTACGTTATCCGCTCGTTGATGGGCAGGGTAACTTTGGTTCCGTTGATGGTGATAGCCCTGCAGCAATGCGTTATACAGAAGCCCGATTAGATAAAATGGGAGAAGAGATGATGCGTGATATTGATGCTGGTACGGTTGACTTTCAAGCCAATTTTGATAATACGTTACAAGAGCCAGAGGTACTTCCAACACGTTTTCCAAATTTACTTGTAAATGGAGCTTCGGGTATTGCCGTAGGTATGGCAACAAATATGCCACCACATAATCTTACAGAAGCAATAAATGCCTCAATAGCATTAATGGAAAACCCAGAAATGGATATTCCAGAATTAATGCACTACATTAAAGCTCCCGATTTCCCAACAGGAGGACTAATATATGGGTATAGTGGGGTGAAAGAGGCATTTGAAACAGGTAGAGGTCGTGTCATGATGAGAGCAAGGGCTGAGATAGAGTCAAGCGAAAATCATGAGACCATCGTTATTACAGAAATACCTTATAATGTAAATAAAGCAGAACTCGTAAAATATATAGCCGATCTTGTTGAAGATAAGAAATTAGAAGGAATTTCAGATATTAATGACTTGAGCGACCGTTCGGGTATGCGCATAGTCATTGAGATAAAGAAAGATGCTAATGCAAGTGTTGTCCTTAATAAGCTATATAAGATGACACAGTTGCAAACTTCATTTAGCGTGAATAATGTGGCACTTGTCAAAGGCCGTCCACAAACGCTTAATTTGAAGCAACTATTGCAATACTTTATAGAACATCGTCACGAAGTCGTAATACGTAGAACACGCTTTGAATTAAATAAAGCAGAGGAAAGAGCTCACATTGTTGAAGGCTTAATAATAGCTTCTGATAATATAGACGAAGTAATTCACATAATTCGTTCATCTAAAACGACAGATGAAGCTCGTGAAAGATTAAAAGAACGTTTTGGACTTGATGACCTTCAAACTCGCGCAATCGTTGAAATGCGCTTGCGTAACTTAACAAATCTTGAACAAGATAAACTACATGGCGAGTTTGATGAACTTCAGAAACTCATAGCTCACTTAAATGAAATTCTTAATAATGATGACGTGTGTAAGCAAGTTATCAAAGATGAGTTAATTGAAGTACGCGAGAAATATGGTGACGAACGCAAGACGGAGATAATATATGCCTCTGAGGAATTTAATGCCGAAGATTTTTATTCAGATGATGAAATGATTATTACCATTTCACATTTAGGATATATTAAACGTACTGCCTTATCAGAGTTCCGCACACAAAATCGTGGAGGTGTAGGGGCTAAGGGTAGTAATACTCGTGAAGAAGATTTCATCGAATATATTTATCCCGCATCAATGCACAACTATATGTTGTTCTTTACACAGAAGGGACGTTGTTACTGGCTTAAGGTGTATGAAATACCTGAAGGGACTAAAAATTCAAAAGGTAGAGCAATACAAAATATGCTTAACATTGATTCTGATGATAAAGTTAATGCATTCATTCGTGTAAAACAGCTTACCGACCCAGAATATACAGGGACTCACAATCTTGTTTTCGGTACTAAAAAAGGTGTTATAAAGAAAACTAAGCTCGAAGCCTATTCTCGTCCTCGTACAAATGGTGTAAATGCTATTACGATACGTGAAGATGACCAAGTTATTCAAGTTAGGTTGACAGATGGAAATTCTGAAATCTTAATGGCAAATAAATATGGCCGTGCAATACGTTTCCACGAAAGCAAAGTGAGAGAAATGGGGCGTAATGCTACTGGTGTTAAGGGTATGACTCTTGATAATGATACAGATGAGATAATCGGCATGATATGTATGGAGGCTGATTCAATTGAAACAGTAATGGTAGTATCAGAGCAGGGTTATGGAAAGCGTTCGGAATTGGGTGATTATAGAATAACTAATCGTGGCGGTAAGGGCGTAAAGACATTGAATATTACTGATAAAACAGGAAATCTTGTCGCTCTAAAGAGTGTGAATGATAAAAATGACTTAGTGATAATAAATAAGTCGGGTATCACACTACGTTTAACGATGGATAATATTCGCGTAATGGGTCGCGCTACACAAGGTGTTAGACTAATCAATCTTGAAAAGCGTAATGATGAAATAGCATCAGTGTGCAAGGTTATGTCAGAGCCCGAAGTGATAGAAGATGACATTGACATTGAAGCTCAAGAACCAATACAAGATGTAGAAATAAATGATGAGAATGAAATTAATGATAACAAAGAATAACATATTAATCTCAAATTACTAAAATGAAAAAATTAGCTCTTTTTTTGGTATGTTCACTATTAGCTTCTGGAGCAGTTGCTCAGAAGAGATTAGTTGATGAAGTAAACAAAGATATCAGTGGATATACCCCCGACTTTAAGGCTGCGCGAGATAAGTTGAAACCAGCTCTCACAAATGCCGAATCAATGAATGATGCTCAAACTTGGTTTGTAGCAGGTAAAACAGAAATGGGTCTTTATGACAACTTGATGGCACAAAAACGAATTGGACAAAAAGTTGATGAAGACGTAATGTGTAATGCTCTTTTGAGTGCAAATAATTTTTTACAAAAAGCATTGCCTCTTGATTCTGTTGCAGAAAAACAGAAAGATGGAACTTTAAAATTAGACAAAAAAGGTAATCCAAAAATTAAAACTAAATATTCAAAGGATATTATAGCTTTAATTGTATCGCATCACAATGACTTTAGCAACGTAGCGAGCATATTTTATGACGCTAAGAAATATGGTAAAGCTTATGATTGCTGGGAAGTATTTAGCGAATTACCTAAAGCAACATTTTTAGGTAAAAATAAACCAGTAATACCTGATACTATCGTTGGTCAAGTAAAATTCTATCAAGGTATTGCAGCTTGGCAAGATAATGATAACGCAAAAGCGGTAAAATCATTTGCCCTTGCACGTAAGAACGGCTATGTAAAGAAAGAAGCTTACGACTATGCAATGTCATGTTTAGTAACACTAAAAGATAACGATGGCGTTGTGGCTATAGCTAAAGAAGCATTCCCAATATATGGTAGTCAAGATACCCAGTATATTGCTATAATGATTAATGATTACATCAATAAATCAAATTATGCTGAGGCTGATAAGTTATTAGATAGTGCAATTGCAGCAAATCCTAATAACGCAGAATTTTATAATGTGAAAGGTACATTATTTGAGAGCCAAAAAGATACAGAGAATGCACTGAAATATTTCGCTAAAGCTATTGAACTCAAACCCGAATATGCTAAAGGACAATTTGATGTAGGTCGCTATTATTATAATAAAGCTATTCAAATGCGAGATGATGTAAATAAATTAAAAGGAGCAGAATATCAAAAAGCTGTTACTTCAAAGTTAAATCCACTTTACAAACAAGCTCTGCCACATCTTGAAAAGGCTTATCAGTTAGACCCTGAAAATAAAGATGCTAAGAATGCGCTTAAAAATATATATTATTTCTTAGGTGATGAAACTAAATTAAATGCACTTGAAAAAGGATATTAATAGCATC
>JAVWYO010000087.1:0-8691 GCA_036661515.1 Muribaculaceae bacterium
AATAAACAAGTGTGTCAATTGATAAAAATGCAGAGCAATAGCTCTATGTGTTGTATATCTATTCATAATCGATCTAAATTTTGAAATATAATATAAGAAAATTTGTAATTATAGTTTATAAATGTCAACTTTGTTTATTTAGTTTGTTAATCGCATTTACAATTACATATAATATGGTAAATAAGCATATTTTAGTTACAGGTGGAGCTGGTTTTATAGGTTCCCATTTATGTCAAAATCTTCTAAATCACGATAATGTCGTATTTTGTATGGATAATTTCATCACTGGTAATTATGAAAATATTTCAAAAATGCTCTCTAATCCAAAATTCAAACTTATTGAATGTGATGTGGAGCAATTGTGTGATTTTGATGCAAAAATTGATGAAATTTATAATTTAGCATGCCCAGCATCTCCGATTCATTATCAAAAAGATCCGATCAAAACCTTCACGACATCAATTCAAGGAGCGTATAATATGTTGGAGTTATCAAGGAAATATGATGCAAAAATATTGCAAGCTTCAACGAGCGAGGTGTATGGTGATCCAATAATTCATCCTCAAAAAGAAAATTATTGGGGCAACGTGAACCCCGTTGGCATACGTGCTTGTTACGATGAAGGTAAACGCGGAGCCGAAACTATGTTTATGGATTTTTATCGTCAACACGATGTGAGGATAAAAATTATACGGATTTTCAACACTTATGGTCCTAATATGCATCCTTGTGATGGACGTGTGGTTTCAAATTTTATAATGCAGGCACTTAGCAACAAAGATATTACAATATACGGCACAGGGCTTCAGAGCCGCAGTTTTCAGTATATCGACAATTTGATTGAAGGTATGGTGAAGATTATGGCAACAGGAGATGATGTTATCGGACCTGTCAATTTAGGTAATCCTACAGAATATACGATTTTAGATTTGGCAAAAAGCATAATAGAACTCACTAATTCAAGATCAAAACTAATATTTGTATCCTTACCTTTAGATGACCCTCGTCGACGGAAACCAGATATTACACTTGCTCATAATTTGATAGGATACAATCCAAATATAGAATTAATAGAAGGATTAAAAAAAACGATAGCTTATTTTCAACACTTCAAATAATAAAATGTTTTGCAATGATAGAATCTCAACAAATTAAACTGACAATAGATCCAGCCAGTTATAAAATACTGATTGTGGATGATGTTATGTATAATATCACTTTACTCAAAGCATTGCTTAAGACAGAAAAATATCAAATTACGATAGCCAATAATGGTACTCAAGCATTAGAAAAAGTCGAATCAGAACGCCCGGATTTGATACTATTAGATGTTATGATGCCTGGACTTAGTGGTTTTGATGTGTCGGAAAAATTAAAATCTTCTATTCAATTCAATGATATACCCATCATATTTCTCACTGCTCTTAACAGTCACGAAGATGTTGTACGTGGTTTCCAATTGGGGGCTAACGATTTTATCACTAAACCCTTTAACAAGGACGAGCTAAAAATACGTATTAAGCATCAAATTTCACTTTTGGAGGCTAAACGCATAATTTTGAAACAAACTGAAGAGTTGCGTTCAATTATCATTGGACGCGACAAACTTTATTCGGTTATTGCACACGATTTGCGTGGTCCGCTTGGATCGATTAAGATGATTCTCGATCTCGTATTATCCAAACTGGAAGGTGCGGATAAAGAAATGTTGGAGATGGTCAAAATGGCAAATCAAACCACGGAAGACGTATTTATGTTGTTAGACAACCTATTGAAATGGACAAAAAGTCAGATAGGACGTTTAAATACAGCAATTCAAATAATAAATATTGCTGATATAGTTCGCAATAGTATTGAGATTTTTGTCGCTACTGTTAGATTGAAAGGAATTAAAATTGAATTCGATTTCCATTGTTCGTGCGATGTAATGGTAGATAGAAATATGATTAAGACCGTAATGCGTAATCTACTGTCTAATGCCATCAAATTTAGCAATCCCAATGGCACGATCAATATCACAATCGACAACGAGGATAATGATTTTGTGACAGTAAACGTAATCGATCACGGGTGTGGAATCAAAGAAGAAAACAAATCTAAATTATTACATGTCGCTTCTCATTTCTCTACTTTTGGCACTTCGAATGAAGAAGGATCAGGGTTAGGATTATTGCTTTGTGTCGATTTTGTCAATAAAAATGGTGGTCGTCTTTGGTTTGAATCTGAAGAAGGCGTGGGCTCAACTTTCAGTTTTACATTACCTAAAAGTAAATAGGTACATGCTATTGAGTCCTATGTTTTAATATATTGAATTATGGTTATAGGAATTGATTATCGTTTGGCAGCCTCTTCTTGTAGGGGTATGGGACGTTATAGTCGAGAAATAGTCAAGAAACTTTTCGATATAGACTCATTGAACCAATATATTTTATATATTGATACTGATTGTAATGAATGTTTGCCTTATAATTTCAGATGGCACAAATTGCCCACCGCTAATTATATTGTTGGTGAACAAATATATCTCGCTTGTGCGGTACGCAGCGATAAACTTGATGTGTTGTGGTCTACCTCGAACACCTTTCCGCTTATCATACCTAACCGTGTAAGATTGATCGTCACGATTCACGATCTGATTTTTATGTATTCATTACCCAACCATCAGAATTTCACTCAACGGGTGGGGGCATTGTATCGTCGGGCTGTAGCTAATTTGGGTATCAGACGAGTAGATCAAGTGGTAACGGTTTCTGAATTTTCAGCTCATGAAATCAAACGAATTTTGAAGATTGACAATGTCGTGATTACCTATAATTGCATAGAATCGTTTTACGCTGCCGCTAGTAATAAGCAATGCGCTCCAATGACTGATAAGTTTTATTTTACCTTATCGGCCGATGCGCCAAGCAAGAATCTGAACTTTCTACTCAATGTCTTCTCTAATCGATTGTCCACACAAAAACTCGTTGTTGGCGGTATAAAAGAGCGATCTAAGTTGCGCGAAAAATATAAATTCTCCAATATTGTTTTTCTAAAAGAAGGCATTGATGATAGCGAATTGATAGGATATTATCAACATTGCGAAGCATTTATATACGTGTCGCTTTTCGAAGGATTTGGCATCCCGCCATTGGAAGCCTTGGCGTGTGGAGCAAAAATCATTTGTTCGAATGCAACCTCACTACCCGAAGTAGTGAACGATAACGGATTATTGATAGACCCAACGAATGAAAAAGAGCTAATAGAGGCAGTAAAAAATATTTCCAATTTTGAAATAGACAATAATAAAAGAGAAAAACACCTCGAAAAATTCATTAACTGGCAAACGTCGGCATTTATTATTAAAAGCCTTTGGGCTAAAAAGATAAACTAAAAATTATGGTATTTTTGTATATTCTTGACATTCTATTATTCATAATATTCGCCTTAAATATTCTCTACCTTACGTTTTTTAGCATAGCTTCTCTTTTTCGTTTCGAAACGAAAACGCAAAAAAGTAAAGCAGATAAAAAAATAGCTATTCTGATACCCGCTTATAAAGAAGATGGCGTGATTATGGAGTGTGTCTGTTCGTGCATTGCACAGAATTATCCACCCGAAAAATTTGATGTGGTGGTGATTTCAGATCGTATGAGTGGACGAACGAATCAAGAATTACAACGTATGTCATTGATTCTGGTTGAAGTTTTCTTTGAAAATAGTACTAAAGCCAAAGCCTTAAATTATGCGATGGAACAAATTGGGTCACAATACGACATTGCTTTAATTCTCGATGCCGACAACATAGTATCACCTAATTTTTTGCAGCAAATCAACGACAGATTCCACAGCGAAAATGTTCACATAGTTCAGGCTCATCGCTGTGCTAAGAATATCAACACTCCATTAGCGTTGCTCGATGCTATAAGCGAAGAGATCAATAATAGTATTTTCAGAAAAGGACACGCTGTGCTTGGATTGTCGGCAGCTTTGATAGGTTCGGGTATGTGTTTTGACTACCAACTATTTAAAGATGCAATGCTTCAAATTGATGCTGTCGGTGGCTTTGATCGTGCATTGGAAATTAATCTATTACGGGGTGGATATCACGTATATTATATGCCAAATTCACATGTGTTAGACGAAAAGGTACAGCATAAAGACGATTTTTCGCGTCAACGCAAGCGTTGGTTGTCGGCTCAAATTCATTATTTATGTCGATCGGTCAAATATGTTCCTGCAGCAATAAAAAACTGTCAAGTGGATTTTTTGGACAAGATGTTTCAACAAATAAGCATTCCAAGAGTGATGTTGCTTGGTTTTAGTGTTATCATCGCCAGTATTGTATCAATATTTAGCAACGCCGCATCCATTAAATGGTGGTTGATAGTCATACTGCTATATCTTGCATTATCGTTGGCGATACCTCGAAAGATGTATCGCCGTAACCTTTTTACAGCCATCATAAGGCTACCCTATTTTTTCTTTTTGGTTGTCTTTAATCTCTTCAAATTAAAGGGAGCTAATAAGAAATTCATACACACCTCTCACGGAATAAAGGAATAAAATGATGTTTATAGGAAATTTTACTAACGAACCAATTGTAGCTGATGACAAAATGCATCATACGCATTGGCATGGTATGCTTATTGATGGCGATGTAGTTTGTTATGAAACAGAGCATTTGGCGGTAGCATTTTGGGGCGAAATTTACAACAAAGTGAATTTGAAAATTGAACAGTTGACTAACAACAATGCCCAAACGATTGCAGTCCTATTTGAATTGAAAAATATGGAAGGATTCAAATTGTTGGATGGTTCATTTTCCTTTATACTTAAAACTGATGATCAGACGATGATTGTGCGTGACCACCACGGAATTGGACCACAGGTTTATTATAGCTCAACGCATTTCTGCTCACATTTAGATGAACTTATTTTAATGTGCGATTGTCCGATGCAGATCAATAAACGTGGGTTAGGTACTTTTCTTGAAATAGGTTATATCCCAACGCCAAATTCAGCTTTAGAAGGGATTTCTAAATTAGGAGCAGGTCAAATGCTTTGGTTTGTGAATGACAATCTGCGCACGATTAAGCTCTACACTAATTCAAGTAATGTAAATAAATCAATTGTTCCCGATTTAGATGACCTATCCAAACAATACGGTCTATTGCACCAACAAGCCATTCTCAGACGCATTGGCAATAGTCGTAATGTTGGTGTTTTGCTCAGTGGTGGTTATGATTCTGGTGCTAACTTGGCGGCACTTCGTCAAGTGTATGATGGCAAAATCAGTTCCTATTCTATTGGTTTTAAGGGAAATAATTGGAGTGAATTGCCGTTGGCCCAATGTATGTCCGATAGATTTGGTACTGATCATCACTATTACGAAATCGATGGGAGTGAAATACGTAATTTACCCAGAATAGTGGATTGGTTAGGTGATCCCTTTGTTGAGGGGGGAGTAATGGTCAATTTTGCGGCAATGGAATTGGTGGGTACCGATCGTCCTGACGTTATTTTGGGTGGCGATGGAAGTGATCAATATTTTGGTACATCGGCACGCGAAGTAGCAATTCGTTACTTGGCATCAAAATATGGTATTGAGCCACTGCTTGTCACAATTCACAAGCAACTTAGTCGTCCAATGTTCGATAAAAACAATATTGCATATCGAGTACGTTTTCAATTATCGAAAATTCTTAATATTCTTAATGGGGATATGTTTGGTTTTGAACCTTTTATACTTAAACGATTGCTTAAATATCCAGAAAAATCGATGCCGACAGAATTAACCGATAGAGTTGATCTATCAAGTTTTGAAAATCTATACGAGCAACATGCTTCTGAAACGGATATTGAAAGAACGATCGACCAAGTGATACTTTTCAAAGCCTCGCAAATGGCTTCAATGTTTGATAACCATATAGTCTTTCCCTATATGGACCTGGAACTCTACAATTTTTTGCAAAAATTACCCATCAATTATAAGTGTAATAGTGATAATGTGTGGCAGATCGCTCGCGGGCAATCAACGGCCAAATTTTTATTAAAATATCACTATAAGCCACTCTTACCAGCTGAGATAACAACCAAGAAAAAACAAGGAGGATTCGCTCCTATGCCTATTTTTTTCAAAGACAAATCACAACGTAACATTTTGGCTGACTTTATTATGCAATCATCCGTGGTATCCAAATTTTTGAATCGTAATGCAGTTGAGAAATTTATCAAAACTTACGACAGAGAATCGTCTGATAATGGGAATTGGTTCTGGTACAAACAAAATAAGGCAATTCAATATTTCAACTTATTAACTTTTGCAATTTGGTGGGAACAATATGTTGAAGGTCGTCAAAAAGTCAATCTCTAAGTCAATGTCATCTAAACAACAAGCAACAAATAGCGTTTTTTGGAGTGCTGTGGAACGTTTTTCGGTGCAAGGCATTCAATACGTGTTGAGTATTCTGATTGCTCGTCAATTATTGCCATCAGATTATGGTTTAGTTGCTATGTTAGGTATTTTTATGGCAATTGCTCAAACATTTATCGATAGTGGTTTCGGTAATGCACTGATTCAGAAAAAAAACCGCACCGAAATTGATTATAGCACCGTCTTTTATTTCAATATTGTAGTTGCTATAGTGGTTTATGCCTTACTTTATTTTTGTTCGCCATTCATTGCCGCATTCTACAATGAACCAAAATTGGATATGGTTACAAAGATTATCGGATTGACTTTGATCATCAATTCGCTCGCTATTGTGCAGCAAACAAAACTTACCATTGTATTGGATTTTAAACATCAAGCTTATGCCTCGCTTCTTGCTGTCATCATCAGTGGTGCTATTGGGATTTGGATGGCATATAACGGTTATGGCGTTTGGACTTTGGTATGGCAAGCGCTGTTGAATAATATTTTACGTGTCATTTTGTTGTGGCGTTTTAGTATTTGGCGACCTTTAGCAATTTTTTCTATCGCCTCGTTTCGTGGGCTTTTTTCCTTTGGATCTAAGCTATTAATATCTCAAATGCTACACACTATCTACACTAACTTATACACTTTGGTTATCGGCAAACAATTTGCTTCCGATGAATTAGGATTCTTTAATCGCGCATCGACTTTTGCCCAATTCCCTTCATCGAATTTCACTAACGTAATCGTGCGGGCAGTATACCCCATTCAGTGTAAAATACAGGACGACACGAAGGAACTTAATCGCACATTTTTGGTATATTTACGAATGGTTTGCTATATTATTTTTCCTATAATGATTGCTCTATGTGTGATGGCAGAACCGCTAATTGAGTTATTGTTGACTGATAAATGGCTACCTGCTGTGCCATTTTTTCAAATCCTATGTATCGCCTATATGTGGGATCCTGTGATGAAAATCAACCATAATATACTGAATGTTAAGGGGCGATCAGACTATTTTCTGAGAGCTGAAATCATCAAGAAAATGATAGCTATGTTGATTCTTGTTGCTACTATTCCATTTGGAGTTACGGTGATGTGCTGGGGCTTAATCGCATACGCTTTCGTTGATATGCTTGTAATCATCTATTTTACCCATAAACTGACTCAAATTACTTTTTTCCAACAGGCGAAATCCCTGATGTCAGTCATTTTACTTTCAATTACGATGGGAGTGTTGATATTTCTTATAATGTTGCTTGTCACTACTCCTTTGTGTAAAGTTATTTTTGGTACTATGGCGGCAGTAATTTACTACTTTGGCGGATCCTATCTGCTTAAATTTAACGAATTTAAGCAGTTGTTGTCAATAATTGGCAGAATATAAGACCGCTATTTCTTCAAAAATTTTCTCAATATTCTTCTTATACCTAACAATATTTTACGAATAAAGGGTAATATGATTTATTTCCTTTGCTTGATCAATCGAACTTTTTACAAACAGACTATACGCGTTTGAACTGTATTCCATTGCTTTTTATTGGGCATAGTTGTTAGCTTTTTGACGAGCTTGCTGTGTGAGATGGCTACTCATTACGAGTTTATCATTTTATCTTTAAACCCGTGATAACTTCCTTTAAGAAAGGCAATAAGCATATCTGTTTTCTTGTGTAACAGATAAACCAATATGTTTTTAGGAATGACGATCATTATTTGATATAATAATGCGATAACTTTAGAGATATGGGTATAGTTGCGACGGGCAAACAAAATTCGGCTGCGAGTAAGGTAATATAAACGCAACGGAGTACCTGGTTTTATTGTCATACTTTCTTTATGCAGTACGCATGCTGCTGGCTCATACCATATATAATACCCTGCGTGTTGGATTTGCAGGCTCCAGTCCAGTTCCTCATAGAAGAGAAAATAGATATTGGTCATTAACCCTACTTTATTTATTACTTCCCGTGATGTCATCATACAAGCACCATGTAAAAAGGCTGTTATGCAAGCATAGTTATATTGGTAGTTGTCTTTCTGATTAACACCTATAAGATTGTTACTTATACGTACAGGATTCATTGCAGTTGATCCGGCGTACTGAATGATGTCCGGATGATGCTCATACTTTATTTTAGGAGAAACAGCACCAATGGATTTTGAGGATTGAAGACGATCAACGAGTGGCTGAAGGAATGCTTTGTCTATCACCATGTCGTTATTCATATATAAGATGTATTCACCTTGTGCATATTGATAGCCCAAATTGTTACCTCCGGCAAATCCTATAT
>JAVWYO010000088.1:0-8502 GCA_036661515.1 Muribaculaceae bacterium
TTGTATGAAATCATATATTAATAAAATATTTTCAATAGCATGTGCCATTCTCATCATGAGCATGTCATCATGTATAGGTGATTTGGATTTACTGCCAAATGATCCTACTCAGCTCACTCCTGATAAATTTAAGGAACACCCCAAAGAATATCTTATGCAGGTTATGGCTAAATGCTATTCTTCTTTAGCTGTTTCGGGGCAGAGTGGTCCTGATGGAGATTCCGATATCTCGGGTCTTGATGGGGGTTCAAGTCAATACACTCGCGCTATATATATGCTTAACGAGTTTACTACCGATGAGAGTAAATGGATTTGGCCTGATGAAGGTGTTCTTGATATTGTAACCAATACTTGGGGAACTGGTAATGCCAATGTATTTGGTGCATATAGCCGTTTCTATGTACACATAGCTATCTGCAACGATTTCCTTCGCTTGATTGAGCCAGGAAATCTTAAAACTCTTGAAATACCTGTCGATGCTGAGTTACAAAAGTCTATTGATCAATATCGCATTGAGGCTCGTGCACTTCGTGCTTTGAGTTACTATAATGCTATCGATATCTTTGGTAATGTCGGTTTTATCGATGAGAAGTCGGGTTCGGGTATTAAGCCTGTTCAGAAGACTCGCGAGGAACTTTACAACTGGTTAGTAACAGAGCTCTCTGCTCTTGTTGATGTTATGCCTGAGGGTCAACCTTTCTATGGACGTGTTGGTAAAGATGGAGTTGAAGCTCTTCTTGCAAAAACTTATCTTAATGCCAAAGTATTTACTGATGGCAATGTTGATGGTTATGCTCTTTGTGCTGAACGTTGCCAAAACATCATTAATCGTCACAAAGGTGGTGGATTTGAGGGATCTGGTCTTGCTCAAAACTATATGTATCTTTTCTGTGGCTCTAACAATGTTTACATGCCTGGTGGTGGTAATACTGCTGAGAATGAAATCCTTTGGGGTATTCCTTATGATAGCGATATGATTCAACCTTATGGTGGTACTACATTCCTTTGTGCTGCTAACGTTAAGAATATGAATTGGAAAGATAATAATGCTATTATGACATCTACCGACTATGGTATGCACAATAATGCTGCATGGGGTTGTATGCACGCTACTGCTCAATTCTCTGATAAATTTGAATCTGAGAATGATGTACGTTGGTCTATGTGGTGTAAAGAAAAACAAGGTTTTAAGAAGACTAATGAAGGTTTTTCTGAATTTACCGATGGCTATGGAGTTGTTAAGTTTACTAACTTAATAGCTGGTACCGACGGCGCATGGAGTCCTGAAAATGGTGGTATATATGACCCTTCTGGAGAAAAAGAGGCTCGTTCAGAATCTTTCCCTGATACCGACCTACCTCTTAT
The DNA here is from genome assembly GCA_036661515.1 of Muribaculaceae bacterium. Classification (GTDB taxonomy): domain Bacteria; phylum Bacteroidota; class Bacteroidia; order Bacteroidales; family Muribaculaceae; genus HGM05232. The sequence continues at coordinate 1,366 of JAVWYO010000088.1, forward strand.
TCGCCTTGCTGACATTTATCTAATGTATGCTGAGGCTAATATCGTTGGCCATGCTGGTAGTGCTAATGATGCTCTTACTTACGTGAATTACGTTCGTAAACGTGCAAAGGCTGCTGCTTGGAATGCTACTGATATGACTGCTGATAATATCCTTGATGAACGTTGCCGTGAGCTTTATTGGGAAAATGTACGCCGCACCGACCTCGTTCGTTTTAACAAATTCACAGGAACTACATATTTATGGAATTGGAAAGGAAATGTAATGCACGGAACGAGCATCGCTGCTCACCGTAATTTATTCCCAATCCCTGCTAATGTGATTGCTGCTCAGCCTGAATTTAAGCAAAATCCTGGTTATTAATTATTAACTAATTAAGAATAAAGTAATGAAGAAATATAGTGTTTTATTATTTTGTATGCTTGGATTACTTCTCTTCAATTCTTGTGAAGATGACAGGAGTAATAATCCTCGTTATACAGATCCTACAGCTTTTGTGCTTAACACTCCAAAATATGCCGAAGGTTTCTATGATCTTAAAAAGACCGAAACAATTCAGCTCACATGTTCTCAACCCGATTATGGATATGCTGCAGCTGCGGTATACTCTGTTGAAATATCTGTTGATGGAAACTTTGATCCCGAAAAAGGATTTGTTGCTGAAGATCAAACCCTTCCTACAACATCGCCTCTATGTATAATAGATGCTAATGCTAAGGACTTTGATATAGCAATATGTCGTGCATTGAAGGTGCAAGCACCTGGCGATATGCCTACTTCGGCTATCCCTGTTTACGTAAGACTTAAATCTCACTTACCAGGAATTGAAAGTAGTGTCATATATTCTAATGTCATAACATTAACTAAAGTTATGCCTTACTATGCACTTCCTGACCTTGTATTGCCTCCTAAGATGAACATGATTGGACAATTCTGCGGTTGGAATTGGACTGATGCTGCTTCAATGGTTCCTCTCAATGGCGCTCCTGGTAGTTTCTGGGTTATCCGTTATGTGAAGGCTGGCGAAGGATTCAAATTCTGTCCCGATAGATCTTGGGATACAAAGACCGACTTCGGCTTTAAGGATTTAATCATTAAGAATACTGTTGCTGGTGATGTTACCGACTCTGAAGGAAACATCGTTATTGCAAAGGGTGGTTGGTATATATTTGCTATTCACACTGCAATAAAAGGTCGTAACTTTGAACACACTTTAGAGATACTTCCTCCTAATGTATATGTCTATGGTGCTGCTAATGGTGGCGAATGGGGTAACAAACCTGAATGGAAATTCACCGTTGTTGACGATCCTGATGCTGAATATCCATTCGTTTCTCCTACTGTATTAGCTACGGCTGGTGACGATGGAAGTTGCTTGCGTCTATGTATTCACCCAGATGAATGGGATGGTAAATTTGATTGGTGGAAATCAGAATTTATCTATTTCAGTAATATGATTGAATATCGTGGTGCTGGTGGTGACCAAGCTCGTATTGCTAATACTGCTGGTAAAGTTTATCTAAACTTTGTTACGGGTAAAGCTAAATGTGAATAATTAATCCAAAAGATGAGAGCCTTTAGCGATGTTCGCTAAACAATGTCGCTAAAGACTTGAATCATAATGAATTTAATAAATAAACAAATGAAGAAAATAAGCTTATTTTTAATGGCTATCCTTGCTTTTGGATTAACCTCTTGTGACAAGGACTTTATTGAACCTACACCTCAGCAGAATCCGCAGGAGCCTCTTATGTCTTATGAAGGCCTAACGGTTGAAAAAGGTGAGGCTATTGCTACTGCATTAGACCTAAATACAGCTGGAGATGTGTTGCAACTTATCAAAGCTACGGCTACTCCAACTCTTACTGAAACACAAAAAATCGAATACGTCGCTTTCGTTTCTATCACTGAAGATTTTCATCCTCAAATAGAACTTAATATTCCCGACGGTACGATTTCTAAAAAAGCCTTTAATGACGCTGTTCGTGAACTTTGTGGCAATGTGAATGGAGCCCATGATGTATATATCCGTTTTGCTGCATATCTCGCTGATGGCACATCAAAAGTGCTATTTGGTGACAACAAGACATTCTTGGCCCTTACAAAGGCAAGCATTACCCCTGTTGATTTAACTCATTTCGATCCTGTATATATCTACATCGTTGGTACACCTAATGGTTGGGATATTAATGGTACTTCTAAGCAGATTCCGCTTACATGCGACACTGGTGATGAGGTATATGTTGGTAAAGTAAATTGTATGGCTGGTGAAAATGTATTCCGTTTCTATACTAAATTAGATGGCGATTGGGATACTAACTCATGGGGTTCACAAGCCGATGATCAACCTATTGACATCACAAATGAATTTAAAGACGCTATTTATAACGGACAAGTTGTAAAGGGAAAAGGTTCTTATAAATTCATGACAAATGGCGTTTATAAGTTAACTGTCGACCTCAAAAAGGGAACTGTTAAGTTTGTACTTACTGGTGAGAATCCTGTTGAATCAACATTTATCTATATGGTAGGTGGAATCAATGGTTGGACTACCGATCCTGCTGTTGCTGGTGCCGATAATGGTAAATTAGCTTGTAACACTGGTGACCAAATATATATGGGTACAATCACATTACCTGCCGATGATAGCGGATTTAGTTTCTTTAGATTCTATAGCGAATTAGCTGGTAAAGATCAATGGGACACTGGTACAATCGGAACAGAAACTGGCGCCGATGAAGTTCCAGAGTTTGATGGCAACATCACAATGTTTGCTGTAACTCCAGGTAAGCAAGGTGCATTTAAAGTGCCTGGTGGAACCTACGACATTACAGTTAATCTTGCCGAGAACATCGTTTCAATGACTAAAAAATAATTTCCCCGAATTATATTTCTCAATAGAGGCTACCACGCATGTGTCGTGGTAGCCTCTATTATTTCCTCACGAAAATAAAGATGGCGCACCCCGATATTTCAAGATGCGCCATTATAGATTACTATTCGATGATTATATCGACAATCGTCGCAAAGTATTAAGCAACTCGCGATTTATAGGCTTATCATTCTTTATTGCCTTTGAGAACGGAACATACACTATCTCATCATTGGCAATACCAATCATCACATTTCGCTGATCTTCAAGAAATGCGTCAACCGCCGCTGCACCCATTCGTGATGCAAGAATACGGTCATGTGCCGATGGCGAGCCTCCACGTTGTAGATGCCCAAGTATCGACACTCTCACATCATATTCGGGATATTCAATCTTCACACGCTCCGAGAGAGCCATTGCGCCACCAGTTATTGGACTTTCTGCAACAAGCACTATTGAAGAGTTCTTACTCTTCCTAAAGCCATTCTTTATTAGCTCCTCAAGTTGGTCAACCTCTGTTGATATTTCGGGAATGATAGCAGCCTCTGCACCTGTCGCAATTGCTCCATTCAATGCAAGAAAACCAGCATCTCGTCCCATAACCTCGATAAAGAACAAACGCTCGTGCGACGTAGCTGTGTCTCTAATCTTATCCACGCACTCCATTATGGTATTTAGAGCAGTGTCATATCCTATCGTTGTATCAGTACCATAAAGGTCATTATCAATAGTGCCTGGAAGACCTACTATTGGAAAATTAAATTCCGTAGCAAAGATGCGAGCTCCAGTAAGCGAGCCATCACCACCTATCACCACAAGAGCATCAATTCCCTCACGTTGTAGCACATCGTATGCCAGTTGACGACCTTCCACAGTTGCAAACTCTTTGCACCTTGCAGTCTTTAATATAGTACCTCCAAGTTGTATTATATTTGATACGTTTTGAGTCCTAAATTCCACTATTTCATCAGAGATAAGCCCCTTATATCCATGATAGATACCCTTGACTTTAAACCCACTGTATATTGCCGAGCGAGTTACGGCACGTATTGCCGCATTCATTCCAGGAGCATCGCCTCCTGAAGTCAATATACCGATGCACTGTATTTTTGCCATAGTTTTAATATATTAAGTGAATATAGCATCATCTTTTTGCTGGAAACCGTGAGCCAAAGCCCCTCAAGTTTCCTACCACAAAGATAACGAAAATATAGCTCCAATGGCATTCTATTTATTGTGAATAATAATTAATCGGGCTATCTTAAGCATTTTTGTTTTTTTTCGTTGCTAAAGTGGCCGTTTCGAGATGTATATTTGTAATGCGCTGGAAGACAGAATGTAAAAAAGGGTGCGTACACTGCGTACTGTGCGTACACCTACAAAAAGTGCGTAATTTATCGGCCTGAAAATACCATTGCAAAGCCTATGAAACGATCATATCGCTCACCTTGTGGACGATGATAAACTTTTATAAGGTATTCATTCACAGTCTGATAATGATTTCCTTCGGTGGCTTCAGTAAATCCTACGTTGCTTCCATCGGGCACCCACAGATATTGATAATTATACGAGCCTTGTTTCAACATTATGTCGAGTTCATATCGCCCTGTCTCGCCATTATATTTCATCATGGTGCTCGGCGTGAACTGGTGTCGCGTAAAGTCGCCATTGAGATAGAGTCGCCCGCCGTGCATCTCTTGAGCATCGAGTGAGAAATGCACTACCACATAGTCGGCGCTTACGTCCGAATTTGTCGCGTTAAGCTCGCGCACTGTGTATCGACCATGCTGGGTGCTGTCGTAGGTGTATGGCTCATGCGTGCGCACCTTGTCGGTGTAGAGCGTGGCATGATAGTAAGGATTGTGATATTCAATGTTTTCGACTCTCATGCCGGGATAATTGGTCGATACTACCTCAAAACGCCTAAATTCATTCCCAGCAGGGAAAATTAGCGACTTATTATGTTCAAATACTGCGCTACCTCTGCCCACAATTAGTGGGCGACTTATCATTATTTCATTATCGGGACGTGAATTTTGTGAAACATATAGTTTCAAATCACTATATAAATCTCTTACTTCATAATTGCGTGTTGCAACCTTTACCGACACTTGTTGCGAATTGCTATTATAGTCGATGTCGGTGCGCGACGTAACATCGGCCATCACGTCAATCTCTTTTTCGCACACCGAAAAGCGTGCCTGAAGCAGTGTCTCATCAGGATTGTCTTCGGCATAAACTTTGAGTAGATAATTTCCCGATTTGAGCAATCGCATATCTTTATTTGGAAGTGAAATTCGATAATGCACATAGTGGGCAAATGTGCCCGACGAAAAACTTGTGTCCTCGACATTCCCAAAATTAAACCCATCGATATATTCCGATTCTACCAACGCCGATGGTTGCCAATTGGCATTGCAATGTACTACGCTATAACGCATATATCTAACATCTTCGTTTAACTCATCAAACGAAACTATAATTCTATCATTACTGTCAAGAACTATTATTGGAGGCAATTGGTCGTTCCCTGCAACTTTTACTTGCAACGTGCGGAAATTAGGGTCAAAAATCTGTACATTAGTGTCCACGACTTCGCTATACACCGAAAGTGCATTCCCAATTGCCATGATAGCAAATATTATTATTCCAATATGTTGTCGCATAGTTTTTAGTATTATGTAATTACCAATCAATAGGCTCCTTCTCGTGAGCCACAAGATACTCGTTAGTCTTTGAAAAATGCTTATTCCCAAAAAATCCACGATAAGACGACAATGGCGAAGGGTGGGGCGACGTTAGGACAAGATGCCGATTACGGTCGATAAATGCGCCCTTTTTTATAGCATAAGAGCCCCACAATATAAACACAATATTTTCTCGATCCATAGCAAGACGCATAATAACCTCATCGGTAAATTCCTCCCAGCCCTTTCCTTGATGTGAACCTGCACTATGTGCGCGCACAGTCAATGTTGAGTTTAAGAGCAAAACACCTTGCCGAGCCCAGCGCGATAAATCCCCACTCACAGGCATTGGCTTGCCAAGGTCGTCATGAATCTCCTTAAAGATATTTAGCAACGACGGAGGAAATGGGACACCATCATGCACCGAAAAGCACAATCCATTAGCTTGATTTACATCATGATAAGGGTCTTGCCCAATTATCACAACCTTCACATTATCAAAAGGCGTAGCATCAAATGCCGCAAAAATATCCTTCCCCGCAGGAAACACACGCCCCGAATCATATTCCGAACGTACAAAACCACTTAAGCGTTTAAAATAATCCTTTTCAAATTCATTATTTAACGCCATTTTCCAACTTTCTTCTATTTTTACATTCATTGCAACCACTCTTTTTGCAAAGTTACAAATTCTTGACTACTTTTGTACCAACAACCGTCACAATATATTTGCACCTATAGTTCAATGGATAGAATATCGGATTCCGGTTCCGACGATTGGCGTTCGAGTCGCCATAGGTGTACAAATCCCCCAAACCCAAAGCGAGGAAGCAACAACAGTTGCTCCCTCGCTTTGATATAATGCTACCCAAAAAGTGACAGTTAGTGAATATTTTATTGTCAGTACATTATATCTTCGGGTGAGAGAGGGGTGTATGGACCGTCTTTTACTTCAAAAATCACACTTCCTGCCTCAAGGACTTCGAGTGTGTGCCATTGTCCTTTTGGAATTTGAACACCATATTTTCCCGTAGTTGGGTCGAGTGTAAATGATTCTTGTTCACCACCTATTTCATTGTAGAATATGACGCGTATTTTGCCTCGTAACAAAATGTAGGTTTCGGAAGTATAAGTATGTCGATGAATTGGCAGTATAGTTCCAGGTTCAAGAGCATTTAATAGCCGTTGAGCCTTTGCTTCAAGTGAGTCATGTAAATTGAAATTCATGCGAAGGCGTTCGCTTTTTCGCGCTTTTTCGCTTACTTCATCAAGTAGGTTATTGTCGATTATCATTGTTGTACTCTGTTTAAATATTCTACGTGAAGATAATAAAATCGTTTGGTAAAAACGACATAACTAATAGTTAGAGTTGTAAATACTATCGCAGAATATATTCCATTATTTATAGGTATATATACAAGGCCAAGTGATATTATAAGTTGTAGAAGCATATATATTGAAGAAACTGTAGTATGTGGAATTTTTAGCTCATTTGCCATTAGTTGATAGGCATGTTTGCGGTGTGGCTTAAATATGTTTTCGTGAAGCATTAATCGATGTGCTATTGTTAGAACGCTATC
>JAVWYO010000089.1:0-8397 GCA_036661515.1 Muribaculaceae bacterium
AATATAAATAAATGAGATAGAGAAAAGCGACGTAATAGAATTGATAAACAGGTAGTTTTAGGAAGGTGTTCCGCAATACTGCGGAGCAGATGTGGAGTTACCGCACGCTGGATCGTAATATTTTATAGAATTATATTAAACAGATAGCCCGATAAAACAATAAAAAGAGCAACTACTCCAAAAAATATGCCTATTAATCGCCATGTCATTACTTTTTTTAGTAATGTGGCTTCGGGTAGAGATAATCCTACAACAGCCATCATAAATGCGATTGCTGTTCCTAAAGGAACTCCTTTTGCAACAAAGACTTGTATTATAGGTACTACTCCAGCTGCGTTTGCATACATGGGGACACCAACAATCACTGCTAATGGTACTGAATACCAATTATCTTTAGATAAATATGTCTCAAAAAAACCTTCGGGAACAAACCCGTGCATCACTGCGCCGATTCCAATGCCTATAATTACATAAATCAAGACCCCCTTAACGATGTTAAAAGCATCTTTCAGAATACTTGGAATGCGTTTGATAAAAGGAATGTGTTCCAATTCCCATTTTGCTGTTTCTTTCTGTGACTGAGCTTGAATTTGACGAACCCAATCACTCAAATATCGTTCGAGTTTAAATTTTTCGAGTATATATCCGCCTATCATTCCAAGTAGTATGCCCGAAATTACATATATTAGTGTAGCTTTAAGTCCAAATGCTCCAAGAAACATTGCCACAGCCACCTCATTGACTAATGGAGAAGTTATTAAAAAGGCAAATGTTACACCAAGAGGAATCCCACCCTTTACAAATCCAATAAATAGTGGTATTGATGAACAACTACAAAATGGTGTTATTGCTCCAAATACAGATGCAAAAAGATATTGAAAGCCATATAGATTGCGTGTAGTAAGAAAATTTCGTAATCTATCGATTGGAAAATAGGCATTCACAATACCCATTAGCGCACTAATAAGAAATAGTAAAAAGACTATTTTAAGAGTATCATAAAAAAAGAAATTGAGGGCAATTCCTATTTGTGTTTCGGGACTAAGACCGAAGGTTCCATATACAAGCCAATCAGCAAAATATTGTATCATTGCTTCTTAATCTCCTTAATGTAAAATTCTTTAAATTGTAATTTTATTTCATCTCTTACCCTACAAAATTCATTCTTAATAAATTCGGCAGAACCAACAGCGTGTGAAGGGTCGTCAAATCCGATATGTAACCGATGTTTTACTTTGCCTATAAATGCAGGGCAGGTTTCATTTGCTTCACCACAAACGGTTATCACGTAATCCCACTCCTCATGTAAGTATCTTTCTACGGAATCAGATGTGTTTTGTGAAATATCAATACCAACCTCAGCCATAGTTTGCACGGCTCCATTATTGAGCGTTCCTGTGGCTTGTGTGCCTGCCGAGCATACGGTTATATCTTTGTCAAATGACTGTAAAAAGCCATGTGCCATTTGACTACGACAACTGTTGCCTGTGCATAAGATTAAAACTTTCATATTATAAATTGCATTATCTGGTTAACAACTCTTTAACCTCTGTAAGCGATAGCTTTTTCCCTTTTGAAATAACTATTTCATTAACGACTAATGCTGGCAATTGCATGACGTTGTATGCCATAATCTTAATCATATCTTCCTCCTTAATTACTGTGGCATTTAATTGCAATTCCAATACTGCCTGTTTTGTCGTTTCATAAAGAGCTTTACACCCTGCGCACCCTGTTCCTAATACTTTAATTTCCATTTTTATTATGTTTTTTAATGTTTGTAAATCGCAAAACAACGAACATCTATTATTAAAAAAACGAGCTTCTTATTTGCAGCATGATTTTTTGTTGTTACAGCAAGAAAAGAATGTTTCAAATAGCTTTTTAGCTAAAATCCAATTCTCTTTATTTACGCAATAACGCACCTTTGGAGGTTCAATCTCCCCTTGTATTAATCCCGCGTCTTTAAGCTCTTTAAGGTGTTGTGAAACGGTAGCTTTTGCAATTGGTAATTCATCGTGAATATCACCAAAGAAGCAACTATCTTGCTTTGCCAAGAATTCCATAACCGTAATTCTTGCAGGGTGTCCAAGAGCTTTAGCAAAGCGAGCAATTTGTTCACTGTTAGCCGTATAATCTCGATTCTGGTGTGTCATATTTGTTATTTATGTTCGCAAAAATACGAACATAATTTTGTAATTCAAATTATTTTGTATTAAAAAAATATCAAGAAGCTATATTATTTTTTGTATCTTTGCACCCTCATTTCAAAGACTATAAAATTTTGCTTATTCTCATATATATAAGCATTTAGCCTTTTACCAGAATAAAAACTATAATAATATAATGAATTTTACAGGAAAATTAGAATTTAAGCCTAAGTTGCTTACAGAACTTAAGCATTACAGCTTGGGCAAATTTAAGGACGATTTAATTGCAGGTATTGTTGTGGGCATTGTTGCTCTACCTCTTGCTATTGCCTTTGGTATTGCATCGGGCGTTACGCCCACCGTTGGGCTTATTACCGCTATAATTGGTGGATTTCTCGTGTCGGCTTTAGGTGGAAATAGCGTACAGATAGGGGGGCCTACGGGTGCTTTTATTGTTATAGTTTACAATATAATTCAAAATTTTGGATTGGAAGGACTTGCTATTGCCACATTTATGGCAGGTATTATTCTTATCATACTTGGCGTTTTCAAGCTTGGCACTGTCATTAAATTTATTCCTTATCCTATTGTGGTGGGGTTCACGAGTGGTATTGCGCTTACAATTTTTTCTACACAGATAGTTGATTTTTTTGGTCTTTCTATCGATAAAATATCATCTGATTTTATATCTAAATGGATAATTTATATTCAAAACTTTGATACAATCAGTGTGCCAACGCTCATCGTTGGAATTGTAACTCTTGCAATTATTATAGCATCGCCATATCTTCATAAGAAGTTGCCAGGCGCGCTCATAGCTATTATTGTAATGACTGTGATAGTGTATTTCCTAAAAGGAGTTTATGGTGTTACTGGCATAGAAACTATTGGCGACCGTTTTGGTTCGCTACCTAATGATATTCCTGCGCCTCAAGCACTTGGGCTGAATATGGAAACGATAAATAAACTTCTACCTTCGGCATTTACTATTGCAATACTTGGAGCTATCGAATCGTTACTTTCGGCTACCGTTGCAGACGGAGCAACTGGTAGTAGGACTAATTCAAATACTGAATTAATAGGGCAAGGTGTTGCTAATATTGTAGTCCCATTTTTTGGTGGAATACCAGTTACTGGAGCAATTGCTCGAACGATGACAAATATAAGCAATGGAGGACGCACTCCTGTTGCTGGAATTATTCATGCCATTGTCCTATTGCTAATATTTCTATTTTTAATGCCACTTATCAACTATGTTCCTATGGCTTGCCTTGCAGGAGTTCTTGTTATGGTGGCATATAACATGAGTGGCTGGCGCACTGTGCTTGCAATTTTAAAAAGTCCTAAATCAGATATTTCTGTGCTGATAGTTACATTCTTGCTGACAGTTATTTTTGACTTAACTATTGCAATCGAAATAGGATTGCTTCTTGCAATTTTATTATTCTTAAAACGTGTTATGCAAAATACTCAAATCAAAGTTTTTAGTGAGCAAATTGACATTTCTGACGGAACAGAATCAAATAATCACGAAGTGCTTGATGTGGCTAAGGGTGTTGAAATATATGAAATAGATGGACCATTCTTCTTTGGTATTGCGACAAAATTTGATGAAGTAATGAGAGAAATGCGCGATAAGCCACTTGTGAGGATTATTCGTATGCGCAAAGTCCCATTTATTGATTCTACGGGTATTCATAATCTTGAAACACTTATAAAATCGTCACAAAAAGAAGGTATTCATATAGTCCTTTCGGGTGTTAATCCACAAGTTCATGAAGTGCTACTTCATGCTAACATTGAGAAATTAGTTGGAGCCGACCATATTTGCGACCACATAACTAAAGCAGTAGCTTTGTCAAATTCTTTTGTCGCACATAAAGAAAAGCTTCGCAAGATAAATTGGTAATTTACTGCGAAGCTAATGATGAGAAAAAAGTTTAGATATTTGTGATTAAATTGTCGCGGAGCTTTCGGAATGAGTTGAATGTTTCAAAAATATCGGCGAGAGCTATGGCAGAATTTTCCGTTTGACGGTCATAGAGTTGAGCTCCAGTCCCATTTCCTGCCGTCTTGCCTTGTAATGCTCCCGACACGCCTGATATCTCTTCAAATAGTTTCATTTGCAGAGATAAAAGTTCATAAGCACCAATATTGGTGGCATTTGTAGAGATTTGTTGAGGCAGTAACGAACGTCCTGCTTCAAAAGGAATAATGCCGTTGCTGCTCGACCATGTACGCTTAATATCTTCCCATGTGAATCCGTCGGGGAGGGCATCGGTAGGAAAGAGTAATACACCTTTGGCACTTGCACCCATTATGTGGTCAACGAGTGTGATAAGACGATTGATATATTTTTGCTGGTCGATAATATCTTCTACAAATGAGTGAATTTCACCGTCGGTGAGAGGATACATTTTTAGTGCATAAGGGTGTGAGTGATGATTATATGGCGAATCGTATTCTTTTAGCAGATCGCCCATCGGCGAAATCCAACGACAGTGCCACATCTCTTCAATGTCCCATTGTGTATCAATAACTGGTGTATTTGTTTTGCTACGCATGGCATTTTGTGCTTCGATCTCTGGCAATGTTGCATTATCGGCAATGTAATAAGTGCCATAGGCATAGTCGTGGCATTTTATTATTTCTCTGCTTTCGAGAGTCCACACTTCAATAACACGACATTTCCCAGAATTGGTGTGCCAAAAGTCAGCTCCCTTTTCATTATTAGCACCAATGATGCTTTGTGTGTTAATTATGCGATTGCCTATATTTGTGGAGTAAATACTTCTGAGCCACGCTGCGCGATCGCGATTGCCATCGGCAAGACGCATTATTAACTCACTGATGCTCATGTCGTGGAGCTCGCCAATTATTTCACAATCCCATGCCCGAGCATCTTTAATAGCGTTAGTAAAAAAATGATTTATATTGATGTTATCAACTCTAATACCGTTTTTATTAAGTCTACGCTTCAAACTCACTTTTTGTACACAACACCCCGAAATAAGAAATTCTTCAAGCCCACGACTATCTAATTCGTCAAGAATATTATCCTCGTATGCCTTTGCTAATAGGTCGGGCATTGGCTCCGTTTCGCTTGTTTGTGGTTTGGTATCACTATCTATCATATAATTAGATGTTTTATCACGCTTTGCCATGACTGTGGTGCGGAATCGTCCAACGACGCTTTTAACGAGCTGACGAATAAGATTATTTGCAAGAGGTTCTTTTCCACTTTCTTCAATTAATTGACTTTCGGGAATGCGCCTTCCGTCCTTTGACTTCACAAGGTCGCCCCACTGATTGCCATAGGTGAAATTCTTATTTCGCTGGCGAACTGCTCTTAATTGAGAAGCATTTATCCAAGTGCTATAAGCTGCATTAAGCACATTGATTGTATCATTATCAATTTCGTTATAGAGTGAATCATGCTTAGACTTCTTCATAGTTATATGTATTAAAAATATTGCAAATATAGTATTGGTTAAGCTGAGATAGATGTTGAAAAAATGACAAATGATGTGTGAAAAATAACTATATTTGTACCATGAAACAAAAATCAGAAACTAATAATACGTATTATAATAACGTAATAAATAGCGCGTCGGCTGATAAGGGTCAATTGTCAAAGAAGGTGAGAATGGTGTCGACAGCTCGACTTGTGACGGTGGTTGCTGGTATAATAGCTGTGTGGCAATTATGGGGTAATGCTTGGTGCGTGTTTGGTGCAATAATTATTGCGATAATAATATTTCTTGTCCTTGTGAAATATCATGAAAAATTGTATTTAGCGCGCTTGCTTGCAGAGGCTCGCATAAATATAGCGCAAGATAATATTGATAGAATGAATTTACGTCTTACCAAGTGTGAAACGGGTAATAAATATATCGATACGCATCATAAATACACCTACGACCTCGATGTGTTTGGTGGCTCATCGTTATATTCACTCTTAGATACTACTATAACATTAGGAGGAGCTGACCAACTGGCATCATGGCTTATATGCCCTGAAAAGATTAGGAGTGAGATTAGTGTGCGACAACAGGCAATAAAAGAGTTGTCGGAATTAAATGATTTTCGCACCGATTTACGTGCGCATGGCATAGTAGCTAATGATGAAATAAGACAAGAATCTACAATTGAATTTAATTCAATTCCATCGTATGAAATATCGAAATGGAAACGCATAGCAACATATCTTTTTCCAGCTTTAATGTTGGCACTTATAATTCTATCATCGATAGGAATCGTTAATGGGCTGGTAGTTGCGTATATGTTTATTGGTGGGCTGTTGCTTGCAGGACTTGGCGCAAAGAAAGTGTCGGCTTTGCATAAGACTCTTGATAGCTTGGTGAGTAAAATCTCTACATATCATGCTTTATTTGCAGAGGTCGAACATACGCAATTTCAGTCACTATTATTACAAAAATTGCAATCGAAATTGATAATTGATGATTGCGCGGCTTCCATTGCTACACAGCGATTAGAAAAGATACTTAATAATTTAGATCAGCGGTATAATGTGTTTGGTTTTATGATTCTAAATGGCTTCATGCTTTGGGATTATCGTCAGCTTGACAATGCGGCAAGATGGATGCGCAAGTATGCAAAGAGTTTGCCCGACTGGTATGATACGCTATCTGAAATAGATGCTCTGTCGGCTCTTGGAACATATCGATTTAATAATCCTGCATATATATTTCCATCGCTTGACGTGGAGCAAAAGATAGTGATGACTGGGACGCAAATAGGGCACCCATTAATCCCCGCACAGCGTTGCGTGTGCAATATGATTGAAGATATGACCTATGGCTCGTTTATGGTAGTTACTGGAGCAAATATGGCAGGGAAAAGCACCTATCTGCGCACTATAGGCGTAAATTATCTATTAGCTCTCATTGGCGCGCCAGTATTTGCTCAAACGCTTTCATTCACGCCAGTATCGATGTTTACGGGGCTTCGTACCACAGATTCTCTTCATGATAATGAGTCTTATTTCTTTGCTGAACTGCGCCGATTGCAAGCAATCATTGAGCAAGCTAAGAGTGGCGAACGCATGTTTGTAATTCTTGATGAGATATTAAAGGGAACAAACTCTATTGATAAGCAGAAAGGTTCGCTTGCACTTGTTCGTAAACTTGTAGAAATGAATATTACAGGGATTATTGCTACTCATGACTTAATGCTCGGCACTCTTGCAGATGAATTTCCAGAAAACATAAAAAATTACTGTTTTGAGGCTGAAATAAAAGGAGATACACTCACATTCTCATATCGCATGTGTGCAGGTATTGCCAAGAATATGAATGCCTATTTCCTCATGCAACGCATGGGCATAGTGTGAAATAAAAGCATATTTACAAAAGAAATTGCTTGTCCACATGTTATAATCTTATTTTAAACAAGGAGGGCGTTTTGTGATGGGTACTTTTGCGAGATAACTTTATTTCGTAAAATATTATGGAAATGCCAGAACTTGAAAAAATGACGTGGGTGCTTGCTCTTGTGCTTGGAGAATATGTAATGGTGCTTTTTGCTGTTATTGCCGACTTGATTAGTGGTGTGCGAAAGGCAAAATTGCGAGGAGAAGCTCGACGGAGTAAGGCTCTACGCAGAACAGTAGATAAAATTGTACGATATTACAATGCCCTATTTGCTCTCACGATTATTGATGCTATGCAGATTGCTGGTGTACTATATCTGCGTATTGTTGAGGGATATATATCACTTCCTACGCTCCCTATTTTTACACTACTTGGTTCACTTGGTGTTGCATTTATAGAGGTGAAAAGCATCTATGAAAAGGCTGAAGATAAAGAACAAAGGCAATATGATGCTGCGATAAATATATTATTGAAAGCCATTAAAAGCCCTTATCTAAAAGATTATATTAATAAAAACACACAATCAGAATGAATTACTTTACCATTGAAGAATTGTCGCAGTCATCAACTGCTATTAAAGAAAAAATTGATAATATACCTACCGTGTTAGCCGTACGTTATATGAACCGATTAATTGAAAAAACGCTTAATCCTGCCAGAGAAATTCTTGGGACCCCAATAAAAGTAAATAGCGGATTTCGCTCCCTTAAATTAAACAGCCGGATAGGTGGCGCGCGCAATTCATATCATTTGCAAGGACGTGCAGCCGACTTAAATGCTGGTTCACCTAAAGCAAATATTCAATTATATAATATACTTCAACGACTTCCTCACATTGAACTAATAAATGAAAA
>JAVWYO010000090.1:0-8255 GCA_036661515.1 Muribaculaceae bacterium
AAACCATATAACAAATACTATTTATGAAATTAGATGAAGAGCTCATAAAAATTAAAGAAATAGATACTCTTGATGATATTTATGCGCTGGTCGTTAATCGTGTTGAGTATCTTAAGGAACTTCAAGGAGACATGACCGATGAATATCAAGAATTGCTCAAAAATGATCTTCACAGTTTCATAACGAGTGCTATGCACGATGGCGCGATGCGCGTATATACTGTAACTTATAAAAGAGAACCTGTATCATTTGGCATTATGTTGTTTAAAAGAATACCAGGAGATAGAAACAACTGTTCCTTTTTGGAAGCCGACATTATGAATATGTACACGCTACCTAAATACAGAAAATGTGGATTATCATCAATGTTATTAGATGTAATGATTGAGAAGGCTCGACACATTGGTGTAGTAAAACTTTCGTTACACACCTCAAAAGCTGGTGAAAAGCTGTATCGCAATCATGGCTTTAAAGAGCCACAGTTTCCTGTCCTTGAACTTAATCTATAATAGGACCTACTCTTTTGTGTTGTGAATTATGTATTCTCTAACTTTCTGAAAAAGGTCGGTTGCAAACACAAATTGAGATAAGGCTTGGTTATTACTCTTAAATAATTCTTTGGTATTTCCAACCCAATCATTATATCCCTTATTAATAAAGGTGATGTTTTCTCCAATTCCAAGCACTGAATTCATATCGTGAGTGTTGATAATCGTAGTGATGTCATATTCATGTGTGATGTCACTAAGAAGTTCATCAATCATTATTGAGGTTTTGGGATCAAGACCCGAATTAGGCTCATCGCAAAATAAATATTTAGGATTTAATGCTATTGCGCGCGCAATAGCTGCACGCTTTTGCATACCGCCACTTATCTCTGATGGATATTTTGCATCGGCATCTTTAAGGTTTACACGTTCAATACAAAACATGGCACGCTCTTTCATCTCGGCTGGTGTCATTTTAGAGAACATCTTGAGCGGAAACATCACATTACCTAATACTGTTTCAGAATCAAATAATGCCGACCCTTGAAATAGCATTCCTATTTCAGCTCTAAGATCTCGAACTTGACTTCCACTCATAAGCATCAAATCTCTGCCATCATAGAGTATTTCGCCCTCTTCGGGACGTATAAGACCAACGATGCTCTTCATCAATACCGTTTTACCAGAGCCACTTTGTCCTATGATAAGATTTGTCTTTCCATCATAGAACTTTGCACTTAAATTGTGTAGTATCGTTTTATCGTCAAACGATTTTACAATATTCTTTACCTCTATCATATTATTGCAACATAATTTTTGTAAGTATTACATCTAAAAGTAATATAATAATACTACTCGTCACAACTGCATCGGTGCTTGATTTACCTACTTCAAGTGATCCTCCATTAACGTAATAGCCATAGTATGATGCTACGCTACTTATTACAAAGGCGAAAAATAGAGACTTGATTATTGCATACCACACATACCACTCCTTAAAGGCGGTCTGTAAGCCATATATATAGGTAGATACTGAAACTATATCAGTAAACTCAGCCACAAAATAGCCTCCGATTAACCCCATGCTCATACTAAAGATTACAAGTATTGGCATAAAAGTAATAAGAGCCATAATCTTTGGTAATACTAAATAATTGCACGAATTAACGCCCATTATTTCAAGAGCATCAATCTGTTCTGTAACGCGCATAGTGCCTATTTCCGACGCTATATTTGAGCCTATTTTTCCCGCTAATATCAAGCAAAGAATTGATGATGAAAATTCAAGCAATATCACGTCACGCGTTGCAAGACCCACTGCATAGCGAGGTATCAACGGCGAATTTACATTTAGTTGCATCTGTATAGCGCACACAGCACCAATGAACAACGAAATAATTATTACTAATGGTATTGAGTCAATCCCAAGTTTTGATATTTCGTCAACGTATCTTTTAAAAAATACTTTACATTTATCGGGAACTGAAAACACACGGCTCAAAAATAACACGTAGTGCCCAAACATTCCAAGTGATTTAATTATAAGCATATTCTCTATTAATATTTTGCAAATGTAATCAAAATAGCCCACACCTCATTTATTACACAACCTATTTTCGCTTAATCAAAATATTTATCTTTGTTTTTTTCATCGTTATGCTATCTTAGAATATTATTTTCAGTTATATTTGCACTTAAGTAATACAAAATATTTTTTTGTGTTACTTGTTTGGCGCTAAAACGAATGCGTCGCATTAATTATATAATTTTTTTAAAGATGATTATTATAGGAATTGCTGGAGGTACTGGTTCAGGTAAAACTACAGTCGTACGTAAAATTATGGAACGTCTGCCATTGGGTGAGGTAGATATAATACCCCAAGATTCATATTATAAAGATTCGAGCCACATTCCTGTTGAAGACCGTCAAAAGATAAATTTTGATGAGCCCGATGCTTTTGAATGGGATCTTCTTGTGAGTCATCTTAAAATGCTTAAAGCTGGTGATGCGATAGAGATGCCTACCTATTCATTTCTATCATGTACAAGGCAAGAAGAAACTGTACATGTGGAACCTCGCGACGTGGTAGTCGTTGAGGGAATATTAGTCTTAACCGATAAGAGATTACGTAATATGATGGACATCAAAGTATTTGTTGATGCCGATGGCGATGATCGACTTATTCGTGTTATTAATCGTGATTGTATCGAACGTGGACGAACGCCCGAAATGGTTATTGAACGTTATGAACGTGTACTTAAGCCGATGCACATTCAGCATATAGAACCAGCCAAACGCTATGCTGACCTAATTGTGCCTCAAGGTGGTAATAATGAGGTGGCTATTAATCTATTGACCGACTACATTAAAAGTCGGCTAAACTCAAAAAAATAAGAAACGTTTACAATATGGAAGAAAACTTACCCATTGAGGATAACGATGCCACTACTGAAATTGTGGTTGAGCAATTAGATGAATCTAACGAAGATGAGGTTACACCAAAGCATTCTTATGATGGGAAAATGGTGCTAAGGACAGAAAATCTCGTAAAAAAATATAGACAACGCACCGTTGTAAATCATGTTTCAATAAATGTAAAGCAAGGTGAAATTGTAGGACTACTTGGGCCAAATGGAGCTGGTAAAACCACTACATTTTATATGACCACAGGACTTATAACTCCTAATGAGGGGCAAATTTTCATTAACGACCTAAATATTACAAAATTCCCTGTTTATAAACGTGCTCAGAACGGAATTGGGTATCTTGCTCAGGAGCCATCGGTGTTTCGTAAACTTTCGGTGGAAGATAATATCCGTTCTATTATGGAGATGTCGGATACATCAAAGGAATATCAGCGTGAAAAACTCGAAAGTCTTATTGCCGAATTTAGATTAGAGAAGGTACGTAAAAATCTCGGAGACCAACTCTCTGGAGGTGAGCGCCGACGCACCGAAATAGCACGTTGTCTTGCTATTAACCCTAAATTTATTATGCTTGATGAGCCATTTGCTGGGGTCGATCCTATTGCTGTGGAAGATATCCAATATATTGTATATAAACTCAAAGAGAAAAATATAGGCATTTTAATTACCGACCATAATGCTCCCGAAACGCTAAGTATTACCGATCGCGCTTATCTGCTTTTTGAAGGTAAAATACTATTTCAAGGTACTTCTGAAGAGCTTGCCGTAAATCCGATTGTGCGAGAAAAATATTTAGGACGAAATTTCGTATTCCATCGCAAAAACTTCGAGTAATATTAAAATAGTGTTCCTGAATAAAGTCTTATAACTATGAATGAAGCAAGTTTAAGTCAATTATATCTTAAAGATACAGCCTTCCAAAATCTTATGCAGAAACGCATTTTTAATGTGCTTCTTATTGCTTCTCCCTATGATGCTTTCATGATGGAGGAAGATGGAAGGGTAGAGGAACAAATATATTTTGAATACGTAAGGCTAAATCTAAGTTCGCCTCCACGAGTTCAACAAGTCATTGATTATAAATCTGCTTATGAACGTCTATCCGAAAAGCATTACGATCTAATCATTGCAATGCCTGGTGTTGATATAAGTGATACATTCAGCAATTCGAAAGAAATTAAAAAATCATATCCCAATATTCCCATTGTTGTTCTCACTCCTTTTTCACGTGAAGTCTCGGCTCGGCTCGCTAATGAGGATTTTAGCGGTGTCGATTATGTATTTAGCTGGCTTGGAAATGTTGACCTACTTCTCGCAATTATTAAGTTGATAGAGGATAACATGAATGCCGATAACGATATTAATAAGGTTGGCGTTCAATTAATACTTCTTGTGGAGGATTCGGTGAGATTTTATTCATCAATTTTACCCACACTCTATAAGTTTTTATTACGTCAATCTCTAATTTTCTCAACAGAAGCCCTTAATGAGCATGAACAGATGATGCGCATGAGAGGCCGTCCTAAAGTAATGCTGGCAAGAGACTATGAAGAAGCTGAATTGATATATAAAAAATTTCAGAAAAATATTCTTGGAGTAATAGCCGATGTTTCGTTCAAGCACAAAGGCGTGAAGGATTCGGCTGCTGGACTACATTTTGCCAAATATGTGCGTAGTTGTGACTCTTATTTACCTATAATAATAGAATCGTCAGAGCCCGAAAATGCTGAAAAAGTAAAAGAGTTTAAAGGCGTATTTTTAGATAAAAATTCTAAGAAATTACCCGTTGATCTTGGCAGAGCGGTAATGGAAAATTTTGGCTTTGGTGACTTTATCATTCGTAATCCTCTTACTAATGAGGAAATTTTACGCATCAAAGATTTAAAGGAACTACAATATCATATCTTCGATATTCCAGCCGAGTCATTATTGTATCATGCTTCTTATAATGATATTTCGCGGTGGCTATATTCCCGTGCAATGTTCCCAATAGCTGATGTTATTAAAGCTCATAGATTTCGCGATATTAATGAAGCTCCTGCTGTGAGACAATTATTTTTCGATCTTATTGTTAAGTATCGTAAAATGAAAAATCGTGGAGTTGTTGCTATCTTTCATAAAGATAGATTTGACCACTATTCTAATTTTGCTCGTATAGGGCAGGGGTCAATGGGAGGAAAGGGTAGAGGTCTTGCTTTTATCGATTCTATAATAAAGAAAAATACTATTTGCGATGATTTCGATGGTGTGTCGGTTTCTATACCCCGAACTGTGGTGTTATGTACCGATATTTTTGATGAATTTATGGAAGCAAATAATCTTTATCCTGCAGCTCTATCAGATCTTCCTGATGACTCTATTTTACAATATTTTTTACAGGCACGACTTCCCGAAAGACTTATTGAAGATTTTTTTGCACTGTTTGAAGTCATAAATAAGCCCCTTGCAATTCGTAGCTCAAGTCTTCTCGAAGATTCACATTATCAGCCTTTTGCGGGCATATATTCAACATATATGATACCTCATCTCGATGATAAATACGCCATGCTCCAATTGCTCGGAAATGCTATAAAAAGCGTGTATGCTTCAGTGTTTTATAGCGACAGTAAGGCTTATATGACTGCTACAAGAAATATTATTGATCAAGAAAAAATGGCAGTTATCATTCAAGAAGTTATTGGTGAAAATTATGGTGATACTTATTATCCATCATTTTCTGGAGTGGGACGTTCGCTAAATTATTATCCTATCAATCACGAACAAGCAGAAGATGGGGTGGCTGAAATTGCAGTAGGACTCGGTAAATATATCGTTGATGGAGGGTTGTCGTTAAGATTTTCTCCTAAATATCCCGAAAATGTGTTGCAGACAAGTACTCTTGATCTCGCTTTGCGTGATACGCAAACTCGTTTTTATGCTCTTGATCTTAAAAATAGTTCCGAAAATTTCAGCGTTGATGATGGATTTAATATAAAGAAGGTGAAAATTCAAGATGTCATTGAAAATGGCTCTCTTAGATATATGGTATCAACCTATGATCATCTTGACCAGGTTTTACGCGATGGCGAATATGGAGACGGACGGCGTGTTGTTACTTTTGCTAACATTTTGAAGCACAAAGTATTCCCCCTTGCTGAAATAACCGATTTTATGCTTTCGCAAGGTCAACGTGAAATGGGACGTCCTGTAGAAATAGAATTTGCTGGAGTTATTGATAGTAGTGGAAAGGCTAAAGGTCAAGTATATTGGTTGCAAATACGGCCTATCGTTGATAGAAAAGAAATGCTTGATGAGAAAATAATGGAGATTAGCCCCGAAAATCTTATTTTAAAGAGTAACACGGCTCTTGGTCATGGAATGATGGAGAATATTTGCAATATTGTTTATGTTCGCACCGAGAAATTCTCTTCTTCAAATAATTCGCTCATTGCGCGTGAAATTGAAAAAATTAATCGTAACTTTACGGAGCAAGATGAACCTTATATACTGATAGGTCCTGGACGGTGGGGCTCAAGTGATACTGCTTTAGGTATCCCCGTAAAATGGGCACACATTTCAGCTGCAAGATTAATTGTTGAGTCTTCAATACCTGGATATCGCATTGAGCCAAGTCAAGGCACTCACTTTTTTCAAAATCTTACATCTTTTGGTGTAGGATATTTTACAGTTGATAATCCCGATGATGGAAGCATATATGATGTGGAATATTTAAATGATATGCCTGCTGTGTATGAATCAGATTTTGTGAGAATAGTGAAATTTTCTGATCCTTTGACTGTTGGTATTAATGGTAAAAAAGGACAAGGAATTGTTGTTAAACCTAATATAAAAAATTAGAGATATGCCGTTTTTTAAAACTATAAAGCGAGCTTTTGGCTTTTCTGATTGTGAAGAAAATGCTAATCTTGAAGAAGACAACGTCTTTAAGACCTCAGAGCGTACCCCTTATATTAATCCTTTCAAAAAAGAAAACGAAGCAAAGTCAGATATTGCTACGCAAAACGATAATAATATTAATGTGTCTGAAACTATTCATGAAAATATTAAAGAGGAGGCTGAATCACAACTTCCAGATACATTGCTCGATGGCATTCTTGAAATTGTCAATGGGTCGCTCCCAGAATTTATAAGAAAATGTATTAATATTGAAGCCGAAAAAAAACACTTATACGACTCAATGGGATCGGCTTTTCAAGATTACGCTACTAAGTTAAAGGCCGATGCTGTGAAAAGCTGTGTTTCTAAAGCGGAAGCTGAGAGAGAAAGTTTAACGATAAAGTTTAATGAGATGCAGGCTCGTATGCAAGATGCTGAACTAAAAAAGGAAGAACTTAATAACCTTCAATTAAGCACCGAGCGACAAAAGCGTGCCTTAACCGATAGAATACATGACTTGGAACTTGCAAATCAAAAGTGTGAGGCAGAAGTAGAACAATACATGCTTGAAAACAAGAGTCTTCTTAATAAATTGAAAGTTTCTCAAGTAAAATCTGACGATATCGATTTTTTCAAAAATGAAAGTTCTAACCTTAAATCCAAACTTTCTGAAAAAGAGAATGAACTTGCCCAAATAGAAGAACTAAAACAAAACATTCTTTCCTTACAACAAGAAAATGATGCACTTAAGCAAGCAAAAGAGAAAACAATAAAGACGGAGTCTGAACTTGAACTTGATGTTGCAGTAATAAACGAAATGCGTACGAGAATTGCTTCTCAAAATCAAGAATTGGAATCTAAATCTATTGAATTTGCTGATTTGCAGGCTAAATTAAAATTATCAGCTGAAGAACTTGAGGGCTTAAGAGAGGAACTCAATGAAGCTAATACTAATCTTAATGTTATAGAAGAAATTCAAGAACAGCTTAATAATGTTGAAGATTTGAAGAAACGTAAAGATGCTAAAATTAATAGCCTAACAGAATCTATTAAATCTCGTGATATTGAAAATGCTGAATTGCGACAAAATATTATTTCGCTAAAAAAGACTATTGAGGATAATATGAAGTCTTATGCTGAGCAGTTGAATGAATTTACTAAAAAAGCGATAAAGGAAGTTGCGCCAAAGCCTAAGAATGACGACGTTTTCGATATGACGATGCTCGATGATATTTCTATCTCGTCTGAGCCTGTTTCACCAAGATATAATAGTTCTCCGATAAAGGATAATAGTATTACTTTTGATACGACCGCAAATATTTCAGCTATTGATGACACCCATGCCGATTGGCTCGTACCCACTCCGCCATCGGAAATAGAGGCTAATACTATTGCCGAAGATAAGAACATTCAAAATACAATTGAGACTCATAAGACAATAGAAGATTCTCAAATGTCGCTTTT
>JAVWYO010000091.1:0-8123 GCA_036661515.1 Muribaculaceae bacterium
AATTTTAGCACAATAATAAGCACGTGAAATGTTTTTTTATTAACTTTGCAAGACACAATAAACATTCAAATTAAAAAAAACGAAATGAACAAATTAATTTTATTACTTAGCTTAATCCTAAGCGTTTCATTATTCTCTTGTGATAATGATAAAAAAGATGACCCAACGCCTCCTCCTCCACCAACAAAAGCTAACACACTTAAGTATTCCATCGTTGATATCGGGGAGCTGTTTGATATGGTTGATATTACTGTTGAATACACTAAAGCTGATGGAACTGTAGCCTCAGAACCCATGACAGCCAAAACATGGACAAAGGAAATTACAGGATTTAAAATTCCATTTAAACCAACAATGAAAGCATCTTTCGTAAAAAAAGCGGGCTTTGTTGCTGAAGAGAAAAATTACAGGATTACAATTAAATTCGAGCATAACTATAAGTTATCTAATAATGATGGATATTTTAACGAATTTGGAGGTACTACAGGAGTCAAAGGTAAAAAGAATATAGAAAATTACATAAATAATTTAGTCGCAAACCCTATGGTATATACTTTTGATGTTCCTGTTAAGAGGGAACCGAGTAAGGAATAAACAATATTTATTTTTCAATCTATAAAATAAGGGGGCTTTTATTAGGCTCCTTATTTTTTTTTATTAATGATAAATTAGTACCTTTGTTTGCGAATTTAAGATAATGTGCATGCACTATACGGCTTATTTTCAGGTATCGGTTTATTCTTACAATATTGAAAATTGATTTTCAGTTTATGGAAAATCCGTCAATTAAACAAAACGTTCTCGATGCTCGTTATCTTAGAATGGCTATGATATGGGCAGAGAATTCTTATTGCAAGCGTCGTCAAGTAGGCGCACTCTTAGTAAAAGATAAAATGATTATCTCCGATGGATATAATGGCACCCCATCTGGATTTGAAAATATCTGTGAGAATGAAGATGGTTCCACATTTCCCTACGTTTTACATGCCGAAGCAAATGCTATAACCAAAATCGCACGTTGCAATAATGGAAGCGATGGCGCTACACTTTATGTTACAGCATCGCCATGTATTGAATGTGCTAAGCTGATTATTCAAGCAGGGATTAAACGAGTGGTTTTTAAAGACTTATATCGCATTACCGACGGTATAGAGCTACTCAAAAGAGCTAAAATCGAATGTGTGCATTTAGATAATATTTAAATTTTATAAAGAGATATTACTCTTTAGTCTATATACAAAACTCCGCAAGTAATAAATGAAAACTTCTAAGAATTTAATGTTATTAATGCCAATAGCTATTGCAATATCAGTGGTTTTAGGCATTTTAATTGGCAATCGCTTCTCTAATCAAAGATATATTAGTGACAGCGACCGTAAGCTAAACACAATTCTAAATCTCATTTCAGAAGATTACGTTGATACTGTTGACGTGAATAACCTTGTTGAAATGTCGATTCCTAAAATACTTAGTAACCTTGATCCACATTCATCTTATATTCCAGCTAAAGATTTAAGAAATGTGACCGATGAATTAGAAGGCAGTTTCTGTGGCATAGGTATCTCTTTTGTGTTAATGAACGACTCAATAAAAGTCGTTGAAGTGATTTCTGGAGGACCTTCTGAGAAAGTTGGCCTTAATGCAGGCGACCGCATCGTGACAGTTAACGACACTTCTATGATTGGAATTACAAGCGATAAAGTAATGTCTTTATTACGTGGAGCAAAAGGTTCAAAAGTAAAATTAGGCATTAAACGTAGTAACTCACGAAAACTACTAAAATTCACAATAACACGTGACGATATTCCAGTTACATCAATCGATGCCTCGTATATGGCAGACAAAAAGACTGGATATGTAAAGGTAAATAAATTTGGCAAAAACACATACGATGAATTTCTAAATAATCTTGTCGACCTAAAAAAAGATGGCGCTAAACGTTACATAATAGATCTTCGCGGTAACGGTGGAGGATTTATGGAAAGTGCAATTCTCATGGTCAATGAGTTTCTTCCTGAAAATCAACTAATCGTATTTACCAAAGGGAGAGAAAAGAAAAACGATTCACAGGTGTGGAGTGATGGTAATGGGTCGTTTAAAGATGTAGAACTTATTGTTCTTATAGATGAATATTCGGCAAGTGCAAGCGAAATATTTGCAGGTGCAATTCAAGATAATGACAGAGGTCTTGTTATTGGTCGTCGCTCATTCGGTAAAGGATTAGTACAACGACAGATTTCATTACCCGACAGTAGCGCTATACGCCTAACCGTAGCACGATACTATACTCCATCGGGGAGATGTATTCAAAAGGACTTCAAGCCAGGTGAAGATAGTGCCTATGGACAAGAATTAATTAATCGTTACAGTCATGGCGAACTATATAGCCGTGATAGTATAAAGATAGACCAAAGCAAGATATTTGAGACAAGCACAGGTCGCATTGTATATGGTGGTGGCGGAATAATTCCTGATATTTTTGTTCCAAGCGACACTACTGGCATAACATCTTATTATGTGAATATCGTCAATGCAGGATTGCTACAAAAATTTGCATTCCAATATACCGACATAAATCGTGAAGCGTTCAAGAAGATGAAAGATTATAAACAATTCCTTCGAGTACTGCCATCAGATGAAGCACTTTTAGGAGACTTTGCAATATATGCATCTCAAAATGGAGTACCAGCACGGTGGTATTACATCAACCTATCACGCAATTTACTTGTCACTCAATTAAAAGCCTTGATTGCGCGCGACGTATTTGGTAATGAAGCATTCTACCCAATATTCAACAAGCACGACAGGAATATAGAAATGGCCATAAAAGCATTCAATAAACATAAAGCAACATTTCCAATTCTAAAAGCAGAAGACAAATGAGATGAATAAAGAGGATATTCGCTACCAAATAAGATGTCGTAAGAGCCTTATGACTGATGCCGAGCGACAATCGGCATCGCAAAAAGTGCTTGCGTTACTTGAACGCACCGAAGCATTTATGCAGAGTAGCAAAATCCTTATGTATCATTCTCTTGCTGACGAAATAGACACACATTTATTTCTTGACAAATGGGATAAGCGAAAAGAGCTATATCTACCAAGAGTAAATGGTGAAAATCTTGAAATTCTCCAATACAATAAATCTTCATTACAAACTGGAGCATTTAAAATTGAAGAACCTATCGGAACGCAACTTTATAATATTTGTGATATAGACCTTATTATAGTTCCAGCAATAGCTCTCGACCGCGTTGGCAACCGCATTGGGAGAGGTAAAGGATTCTACGATAGACTGCTAACTGGCTCAAAAGCTACTAAGATAGGCGTTATATACGATTTTCAACTTGTTGATTATATTGCACGTGAAGCTCATGACGTTGCACTTGACTATGTAATAACCGAAAATGAAATAATAAAACCCGATAAATAATACTAAAAATGGCACTAATAAACCCTGAAACAAAACTTTGCGATGTGGTAATAAATGACCCATCTGTGATAACGGTAATTAATCGTTTTAATATTTCACTTGGTGTTGGAGACAAAAACGTTAGTGAAATATGCCTATCAAAAAACATTGACACTGATTTTTTCCTTACTATTCTTAATACATTTATCAATGAGGAATATTTTCCAGAAAAAATATTGAAATCATTTAGTGCAAATATGATTATCGATTATCTAAATAAAACCAATGATTATTATCAACGTTTTCAATTGCCAAATATAGAGCGGCACTTTGATTTACTCATTTCAAGAAGCAATTCTAATAACAATAATCTTGAACTGATGCGTAAGTTTTTCGTAGAAATGAAGCAAGAGCTACTTTCCCGAATAGAAAACGACCGAAACGTGTGGTTCCCTGAAATAATGTCATTAGAAAATGAAATATCAGTGGCACATTGCGATGAGTTTCGTATGATATATGATGAAAGCGAAAACGACATGATTGAGGAAAAGTTATCGGATTTAAAAAACATGTTTGTAATACATCTTAATGGTGAATATGATCTCAATCTATGCCATGCGGTGCTTTTTGCAATAATTAGTTTTGAAAAAGATATTAATCAAAATAATCGCATACGAAATCGTATATTGAAACCTGTAACAAAGGCAATGAAAAAGGTTACCACAAGTAAATCATTCAAATAATGTCATCAATCACGATTGCAATAATATCAAGAAACACCATTTCAGCAATAGGTATAAAATACTTATTACAAGATTTATTTTCAATCCAAGCAACGATATTTCAATCCTTAACCGATATGGACGCTACTGGACACGATAATTATGACCTATATATAACTTCGTCGGAAGAGTATGTTGATAATATTGATTATTTTATTCCACGCCGAAATAAGTCATTGATAATTGCATCAAAAAGTACAAAGAGTGGCATATTAAATTATAACTCCGATGAAAATACAATTATTGAGCAACTAAAAGCTACAATAAAACAGGTAGAGCAAAGTAGTACCTCGACTCACAATGAATTGTCACAACGCGAAATTGATGTTCTGAAACTAATTGCCACAGGAATGCTCAACAAAGAGATAGCCGACAGCCTAAATATAAGCATAAACACGGTGTTAACTCATAGAAAAAACATTACTTCAAAGCTCGGCATACGCAGTGTATCTGGACTAAGTTTTTATGCAATGATGAATGGCTATGTAAATAGCATTTAAATTATAACGCATATATTCTTAATAACATATTAAATTTTTTATATAATCATGAAGAAATTAATCTTTGCATTTTTAGCATTAATATTCATTGCGGGTAGCGGAGCAAGTAGCTTTGCACTCCCATTGGATAATCAACAATTACCAATGGATACAGCCATCAGACATGGCATTCTTCCAAATGGATTGACATATTACATTCGTCACAATGAAGAGCCAAAAAATCGTGCAGATTTTTATATAGCACAAAAGGTGGGTTCAATTCTTGAAAATGACAATCAGCGTGGACTTGCACATTTTCTCGAACACATGGCGTTTAATGGAACCACACATTTCCCCGACAAGAATATGCTTGAATATTTACAGAATAATGGCATGCGATTTGGATATGACATAAACGCATACACCGGATTAGATCAAACGGTATATTACATATCAAATGTGCCCACTAATAAAGATGTCTTGATGGATTCTGTGATGCTTGCCCTATATGATTGGGGTAGTGAAATATCTTTAAAGACTGAAGAAATAGATAAAGAACGTGGCGTGATAAACGAAGAATGGCGCACACGTGGTGATGCACAAATGCGTATGTTTGAAAAAGTACTTC
Source organism: Muribaculaceae bacterium (assembly GCA_036661515.1). Lineage (GTDB taxonomy): Bacteria > Bacteroidota > Bacteroidia > Bacteroidales > Muribaculaceae > HGM05232. Next base: position 5,302 of record JAVWYO010000091.1, read on the forward strand.
CCATTATGTATAAAGGTAGCAAATATGCTAATCGTCTACCTATTGGAAGTATGGATATTGTAATGAACTTTAAGCCCGAAGAATTAAAAGCATATTATGAGACTTGGTATCGCCCAGACCAACAAGGGATAATCATTATTGGCGACTTTGATGCAGCAAAAATGGAACAAAAAGTCATTGCCCTTTTTAGCAAAGCAACAATGCCAGCTAATGCACAGAAACGCGAATATTTCCCTGTCACTGATAATAAGAAACCGATATATACACTATATACCGACCCCGAAGCAGCAAGCACCGATGTCTATCTTTTTTTCAAGCACAATCAACTACCTAAGGCCGAACTTTCGACAATGAAAAAGTATCGTCGAGACGCTTTGAATATATTGACACAAATCATGCTTGCCGAACGTTTTAATGAGATAGCACAAAAACCTGACGCACCATATAATAATGCATTTGGTTATGATGGCGAATTTTTCATTTCAAAGACAAAAGATGCTTATACCCTAATAGGACAAGCAAAAGAAGGAAAGAGCTTAGAGACACTTGCATCATTGCTTACCGAAGCGCAACGCGTGCGTGAACATGGATTCACTGCATCGGAATTAAATCGTGCAAAGGCACAACTTGCCACATCAATTCAGAATCAATATTCAGAACGTAATAAAATGCGTAATAGCAAATATGCACAAGAATATGTTGACCATTTCACTAACGGGGGAGCTGTAGCTGGTATAGAATTTGATTATGTAACAATAAAAGAGTTACTACCTTTGATTAGTTTGAAAGATATGAATGATTACTTCATTCCAATGATTACCAAAGAGAATATTGTAATGGGCATTTTTGGTCCTGAAAAGGCATCGATTACCTATCCTACCGAAAAAGAGGTAATGAACACATTCAAAGACGTTTTATCTCACAAGACCACTGCATATATTGATAATGTAAGTAATATGCCACTTATTAGCAAAGAGCCTATTCCAGGTAAAATCACTAATGAGAAATATGATAAAGCAACAGGAATAACAGAATTAAACCTTTCTAATGGTGCAACTGTGTATTTAAAACCTACAAATTTCCGCAATGATGAAATAAGCATGACTGGTATCAGCTTTGGTGGAAAATGGGCATATAAGGGAGATAAGGCACTTCAACTTAAAGCGTTGGAGCCAACCGTAGAGATAAGCGCGCTTGGAAATTACACTCGCACAGATTTACGTAAATATATGGCTGATAAGAAAGCTACCGTAAGTTTTGTTGTTGGTGAACCTACTGAAAACGTATCGGGGTCATGCGTTACCAAAGACCTTGAAACCATGCTTCAACTTAATTATCTTTATTTTACTGATATTCGTAAAGATGATGAAGCATTCAAGGCAATGACGAGTCGCCTAAAATCGGAATTGTCACTTCAAAATAACAATCCACGACAAGTGTTTAGCGACTCTATTAACTCAAGTATTTTTCCTAATATGCCTTTATACAAAAGTTTACAACCCGAAGAGGTCGACCTTATTAATTATGACGAAGAACTTGCAATAGCACGTGAACGATTAAGCAATGCAGGCGATTTCCGTTTTTCTTTTGTAGGAAATTTCACGGTTGATAGTATCAAACCATTTATAGAACAATACATTGCATCACTTCCCGACAATGGCAGTCGCGAAAAGACCGACTATAAAGTTGGAATACGTTCAGGGAAACACGCCACAGAGTTTAAACTTGGAATGGAGATACCAAAGACATCAAGTTTTACAATAGTATCGGGTTCACTACCCTACTCCACCTATAATGATTTCATGCTGGATATGCTTGATGGAATAATGGACATAGTATATACTAATACCATCAGAGAAGAAGAAGGAGGAACTTATGGCGTAAACACTTCGGCATCACTGTCAATGTATAACAATCAATGGTCGTTCTCATACGGCTTTGACACCAATCCAGAGGCTCAAAAACGATTAAATGAACGAGCTCTAAAAGAATTGAAAGATGTTATGAATAATGGTGCAATGGAAAGTGTATTCAATAAAGTAAAGGAAGCATCAATAAAGCAATACGAAATGAGCCTTTTGAATAATCGTTATTGGATGAGTGTACTACGTAATAAGGGTATTGGAAACGATATCTACACAGGTTATAGTGATATGATAAAGAATGTGACGCTAAATGAATTTAATTCATTTATAAAGAAGCTAAACAACACTGAAAACACCACAACAATAGTAATGGACGGTGTAGCAAAATAGCAACCCCGTAAAGCATAACACTTACAGCAAAGCGAGGCTGTCTAACTTTTAATTGTTAGACAGCCTCTTGCATTTTTTACCTAAAAATCTTTTATTTTGTTTTTGGATAGAACACAAAATTTATAGCTTTGATGATTTCATCTTTTGGATATAGGCCTGTTAAAACCTGTGGATTACCAGTTACAGGTGCCAGCATAAGCATAGGAATAGATGCCACTGAATATGCTATTGCAATATCTTTATTGTCATCAATATTCACTTTGTAAAAATCAATTTTACCCTTATATTCTTTTGCAAGTTCTAATACGATAGGCGATAATTGCTTACACGGTCCACACCATGATGCGTAGAAATCTATAATTGCAGGACGCGTACCTTTAAATTTCCAACTCTTATATCCATCTTCATAATTTGAAACAAGTTTTTTAAACTCAGTTGAAGTTATCTCTTTAACGGTCACTGCCGAAGATGGTTTTGCTGCTATTATCTCTAATGCGCCTAAGACTATGAATGCAAGTAATAATATTTTCCTCATTTGCTTTTTTAATTATTTAGTGTTAGAAGCTG
>JAVWYO010000092.1:0-8049 GCA_036661515.1 Muribaculaceae bacterium
CAATAATAAATAATCAATATAAAGCACCTAAAAACATCAACATATAGGTATTATTAAAAAAAATATCACAATTTGCACATTTGCATGAACTTTTTCCTTATTTTTGTGTTTGGTTTAAATGTGTGAAGGATTTTTATTTTACTAACCTAAATGAACGTTGTAACGTTACAATATAATATTTTAATAGCTGAAGATAATGACAGCTGTTTTTTGCTACTTAAAGCTATTCTAAAAGGATATAATATAGATAGAGCTATTAATGGGTGCGAAGCCGTAAAGCTTTTTCTAAAAAAGCATTACGATATAGTGCTTATGGACATTATTATGCCCGAAATGAATGGAATCGAAGCTACAAAGTTAATTAGAAGTATTGATGAAAATGTCCCTATTTATGCCATTTCGGCACACGCATTTGAATCCGACAAAGCACGTGCAATTGCAGCCGGCTGCACAGGACATCTATCAAAACCAGTCAACCATAAAAACTTGCTGTTAATAGTAAAAGATGCTTGCAAATAAAAACATTAAAGTTTGAATAACACCTGCGCATGATAGCCTGGTGAATTAATAAATGATGTTGATGCCCAAGTTCCTGTCGACATTGATTCATAATAGATATGATAACGCTTTGAACGCATACAATCAACATAAAACGTCACATTACACAAGCTTCCCACACCACCACCATCATCATCACCACACTTTTCAGTAATCCTTATATCATCGCCCGTGATAGTAAGCACAATGCTGATAGCCGAATCTTCGCAAACATCTATGCCAAAGTGAGTAAATGTTACATGCCCATTATCATCAGCGTCAACACATAGTTTTCCACTTATAGTAGCATCATCACAAGCCATGATGTGACCATCAAAAAAATAAGTATAAGCCTCACCCATCGTTGACGGATGAAAAATAAATCCCAATATTATAATCGCTATCGTGATAGTAATTACATAAAATTCAACCGAAGTAAATATTCCTGCCATAACGTAAAGATAGTGCAAATGAAAATAGTATGAAATAAATCACATGTTATTCTATCAATAGAATAAAAATCTTACGTTATAGACACGACATCTCAACGAAAGCCATTGATTAGTTGTTATCTTATAATAACACAATTTATAGCAGTAGATGTCAACGACACCATCTTATCAAGTTGCCTCATGGGCTTTACGCACGATAGACAACATCTTTAAACTTCTTGGGATTCCTCGTAACGGAGATCTTGAGGAAATCGTTTACACAATTATAGTTATATGTATAGCTCTGTCAATAGGCTGGATTGTAAAGCTCATGGCACTATTCATTATCAAACGTTTAAAGCGATTACGTAATTCCGAATCTATGAGCGCACTGCAAGGGCAACATGTCTTCATTAAAGGAAGTTCCATCATACCACCGCTTGTGTTTATTATTCTTATCCCTTTTGCTTTTACAAGCGATGCCCATGTGCTACACATTATCTTAAAAACCACTTGGATATATTTTATTTACACCATAATTAGAGTATCAAATGCAATACTCAGCTATTTGTGGCATAGATATGATGAACGCGACAACAACGAGAATCACCCATTAAAAGGGCTACTACAAGTCTCAAAAGGAATCGTGTGGCTAATAGGATTTATTTTAATAGGCTCATTACTATTAGGTAAATCTCCAGTGGTTCTGCTCACAGGGCTTGGAGCTTTTGCAGCAATCCTTATGTTAGTATTTAAAGATAGCATTCTCGGAATGGTAGCAGGAGTTCAACTATCACAAAATGACATGTTGCGAGTTGGCGATTGGATAGTTGTGCCCGACACTCCAGCAAATGGAATAGTAATAGATGTTACTCTCACCGTAGTAAAAGTTCAAAATTGGGATAACACAATCGCTATGCTTCCGCCTTACACACTCGTCAGCACATCATTCCAAAATTGGCGAGGAATGGCCGAATCTGGCGCACGTCGCATTGCAAGAGCATATATGGTTGATATTGATAGCATTCAGTTCTCTACGCCAGAGATGCTCGAAGATTTCAAAAAAATAGATTTTATGAACGATTACATCGAGATAAAACAAAAACAAGCTACCGAAGGAATCGACGACAACACTAATAATCCAGCAAATATTGTAAATGGAACTATCGACACTAATCTTGGATTACTTCGAGCATACATGACTATGTATCTTAAAAATAAGAAAAATATATCGCAATCATCAACTTTAATGGTACGCACTCTCGACCCCACAACAAGTGGTGTACCACTTCAACTTTATTGCTTCACTAACACCACCGATTGGCTAAGCTATGAGTCAATACAATCGGAGATTTTTGAGCATTTCGCATCTATTCTTCCTCGTTTTGGATTATATGCTTTTGAAAATCCATCGGGACGCGATACCGTAAATCAAGGATTCCTTGAAGGAGGAATTATGCCTAATCAAGTCTATGGACTTCCTCATCAGAGCATTTATAATTGGAATCCAGGCGAAAACAAATACACAAATCCTGAAGCCTATAAATATTGGGACACACCACTCCCTCAAAACAAAAGTTACGACCCTCCACCTCGTAACACCACTACGAACGTCTAAATAATCGCTATGTCATAAAAAATTGAGCCGAAAGATATTGAATTTTGCCGAGAATAGCGTATTTTTGCAAGTATGATACTTAATAGCGTTTCAATACTTAATTACAAGAATATTTCTGAAGCATCGCTCTCTTTTTCTCCTAAAGTTAATTGCTTTACTGGGAATAATGGAATGGGAAAGACAAACATGCTCGACGCTATCTATTATCTTAGTTTCTGCAAAAGTTACGTCAATCAAGGCGACGCTATGACAATGCGACATGGTAGCGATTTCATGATGCTTAAAGGCATTTATCAACGACGCAATGAGCCCGAAGAGATTTCTTGTGGCTTGCAGACGGGTAAACGCAAAGTCCTTAAGCGAAACGGCAAAGAATATCAACGACTTAGCCAGCACATCGGACTACTACCTCTCGTTATGGTATCACCAATGGACTGGGAGCTTATTAGAGGAAGCGGTGAAGAACGACGAAAATTTGTTGACCAAATAATCTCGCAAAGCGACAACGAATATCTAACATGCCTCATTCGCTACACAAAGGCCATAGAATCGCGCAACACCCTTCTGCGACAAGGCTACAGCGATGCAATACTTTTTGAAACAGTTGAAGAACAAATCATTGCAACATCAACATATATTAATAAAGCTCGTTCTAAATGGATTGAAGAGTTTTCTCCAATATTCCTGAAATATTATAGAGCTATTGCCGATAGCAACGAATTTGTAAGACTCATATATAGGAGTGCATTAAACGAAATGCCTATGCGCGAGTTATTAAATTCAAATCGAAAAAAAGATGTCATAATGAACTACACCACGCAAGGCATTCATCGCGATGACATCGATTTACTTCTGGGCGAGCACTCTATGCGCAAGACTGGCTCACAAGGTCAATGCAAGACCTATACAATTGCTTTAAGGCTTGCTCAATACGACTTCATTAAGAGCCAAAGCGGTATTACACCTATATTACTGCTTGATGACATTTTCGACAAGCTCGATGCACAACGTGTAGAAAATATTATAAGCATCGTGGCTAATAGCAATTTTGGGCAAATATTTATTACCGATACTAATCGCACTCATTTAGATGAAATTATTCGCAAAGTGGGAAGCGACTATAAGATATATTCCGTAGTAAACGGAGAATGTAGCGAAGTACCTAATTTGAATTAATCAGATGAAACGTACAAGTGCTGAAACAGTTGGCGATATTATAAACCGTGTGCTGAAAGCTGAAAATCTCGATGGAAAGCTCGACGAACATCGACTGGTGTCGTTATGGCCTGAAGTCGTTGGACCTGTGATAAATAAATACACATCACAGCGATATATAAATAATCACATGCTATACGTTCATCTCACATCGGCACCGCTTAGAAACGAACTACTTCTACACCGTTCACACTTAGTTAAAGCACTAAACGAGGCAATAGGGCACGATGTTATTACAGATATTGTATTTCGATAAATTAATCACATGAATTTTTATGAATTATAAAGATAAAAAAGACAAGCAATCAGTGCAATACCCCTTCAAGCATTCTATGCCTGTACAGATAAGGTTTAACGATATTGACACTCTTGGACACGTTAATAACTCGGTGTATTTCCCTTTTTATGACTTAGGAAAAGCAAATTATTTTAATGCTGCAAAGCATGAAGTTATAGACTGGAAAAAAACCGATATTGTTGTGGCAAACATTAATTGTGACTTTTGCGCTCCAATATATTTTAATGAAAAAATTGAAGTACAAACACAAGTCGAGCACATTTACGACAAGAGCTTTAAGATGCTTCAACGCCTTATTAACATAGAAACAGCGGAAGTAAAATGTATTTGTACAACAATTATGGTTGGATTTGACACCGCAAAAGGTGTGGCTGCTCCACTTTCTAACGAATGGAAAATGGCATTAGCAGAATTTGAAGGGCGCAACCTTGAAACAGAAAAATAATAATAAGAAAAAAGACCAAAGATATGGACATAAAGCAATCTATGCAACAAATTATTGAAGCCGAAAGCCGAGCGATACTAAATATTCCTATCACAGACGACTACGAAAAAGCCGTTAACCTAATCGTTGAACAGGTGAAAAATAAAGGTGGGAAATTGGTAACATCTGGTATGGGTAAAGCTGGACAAATTGCAATGAACATTGCTACAACATTTGCATCTACTGGCATTCCTGCCGTTTGCTTGCACCCAAGTGAAGCTCAGCATGGCGATTTAGGCATTCTTCAACCTAACGATGTGATGCTACTACTTTCTAATTCTGGAAAGACCCGCGAAATAGTTGAGCTCATAATGCTCGCTCGTGCCCTTTTCCCTCAACTAAAGTTTATCGTTATCACGGGTAATGACAAGAGTGAACTGGCTAAAATGGCTGATATATGTCTATATACTGGTGGGGCTCCTGAGGTGTGCCCTCTTGGACTCACGCCCACAACATCTACTACAATGATGACAGTTATAGGCGATGTGCTCGTTGTGAACACCATGAAAATTAGTGGTTTCACCATTGAGCAATATGCCCTTAGGCACCATGGTGGTTATCTTGGTGAACAAAGCCGCAAAGGATAGTAAAATCTAAAATTTTAAAAGATACATTTAGATATATGCGCAAAGTCATTGCAATCGGAGAATTAGCTTTAGATATAATCTATAAAGATAACCTACCTATCGAATCATTCACAGCAGGGCGTATCGTTAATGCTGCCACATCAATTGCTAATACAGGAATAAGCACCACATTTGTGAGCGAATGTGGTAATGACAAAGTAGGTGATATTATTATTAATCATCTAAAAAATCATAATGTAATCACAACATCAATAGACCGTTTTACTGACAACAATACATCTTTATCACTAATTTTCAATGACGACAAAGGCACTACGCGTTTAGCCTATGGTAGCTATCCTGCCGATCGTTTCGATGTGGTGTGGCCAAGAATTGACGAAGACGATATTGTCCTTTTCGGCTCTTTCTACTCAATCGACCCCCTATTGAGAGAACGACTATTCGAGATGATTACATATGCAGCCGAACGTAAAGCTATGATTATATACATGCCTGGTTTTCACCAAAAAGCCGATTATCGAATCACAAGAGTAATGACGGCTATTCTTGAAAACCTTGAAGTGTCAAACCTCGTTTTAGCTAAAAGTGAAGATATTGACAAACTTTTTAAAACTACCGATGCCACACAAGTTTTTCATCAAAATATAGAATACTACTGCACTAATTATTTACACATTAACGAGAATTATGATTTATCTCTCTTTTCGAATAATTGCACTAAAACGTACAACAATCAGAGCAATAATTCCGTTAATAAATTAGGCTGGCATGCCGGTTTTTGTGCAGGAATCATATATGGACTTTTATTAAAAGATGTAACATATTCTACTCTCAAAAACATTGACGAACAAGCCTGGAATGACATCGTGAAATGTGGATATTCTTTTGCTAATGACTCATCTATGCAACAAGATAATTGCATTTCTAATAAATTTGGACTATATTGCGCAACAAACTTAGAAAAAGCTATCTCCGACAAGCAACAAGAATAAATTAATACTCACGCCAACTCATGAAATCACTATCGCTTGATGTCGCTTTTCCTCGTCCTTTGTGTGACATTGAAGAGCTTAAAAATATCGTTAAAGAGAGCGGAAACATGCCTTCGCTCACTACCGTTGACGAACTATCTGCTAATGAGCTACGGCGTTGGTATGGGCTATACTTAGCCAAGCATGCGCGCTACGGCGAAGCAATTGCACTCCTCGAAGAAATAGATTGCGCAATCGACACACACCTGCACACCGCATCTATATGGTATCTTAAAATGGCAAAAGATATCGCCAAGTGCAACTATGACGACGCATTAAAAGATGCCGAAATGGCATTAAAAAATATGAGCGAAATAGAGAACAAGCGTTCCGATGACTTTCAAGCAATACTTGCAGCAATACTTTATGACTTAGCTTTTGTACATTACTCTATTGGCGCAAACGACTGCGCCGAAAAAGACCTTGCTAAATCACAAAAAATACTTGAACGCCTCGCCAAGTCCGATAGCCACCGATTTGCTGCTGCATTATTAATAGCAGTAGAAGCATCAACAAAGATATTTAAATCGCGATTAAAGCAAATAAACACACTCGTACACTATCAAGCTGCCACTGCCACTTATCTCGAAGGATTGGCTCATGGTGTTGCCGAAGCTGGAAAAAGGCTTATCGACTCTCTAATTAACCAAGGCGACATGCTATCTCAAATGGGTAATTATAGAGAATCTGTAAAATATTACACTAAGGCATTACGCTACCAAAAAAAATTGAGCGGTAAATTTGCAATAAAAGAGCTAAAAATATCCATTAATCTCGGCAAAGCACTACTACATCTCGTTAATCGTCGCGACACGGGCACTCAACTACTAACATCTCTTATCCCACTCGCACAAAGACTTGGCGCAAATGCAGAAATAAGCGAAATTAATGGTGCAATCAATAATAAACCCAAACTATTTGACGTAATGGGCATAATTAAAAATTTAATAAAATAGACATGTCAACTGTATTAAAATCCAAAGAAACCAAAGTATCCGAGATACCTCATATTAAAGGGCTAAAAGTAGCCATCGTCGTAGCTGAATGGAATGCTCACATCACCGAAGCACTCTTAGAGGGAGCACAATCGGTATTTAAGGCTGAAGGATACCCAAAAAAAGATATTCAAGTTTATCATGTACCCGGAGCTGTGGAACTAACATTTGCAGCAGCTCAGCTCGCACTTTTTTGCCAATTCGACGCAATAATCGTCTTCGGATGCGTCATTCGTGGCGACACTCCGCATTTCGACTACGTGTGTCAGAGCGTTACACAAGGCATAACTAATTTAAATAGTGAAGCTAACGTACCAGTTATTTTTGGATTGTTAACCGTTGAAAATGAGCAACAAGCCCTCGATAGAGCAGGCGGTAAGTTAGGTAACAAGGGGGCTGAAGCAGCTGAAGCGGCAATAAAAATGTCTCAATTTTCTTTGAATATTAAAGATTAATCACTACCTTCGCACCGCAATTAGGTATTGGGCAAATACCAGAGTGGCCAAATGGGGCAGACTGTAAATCTGCTGGCTTACGCCTACGGTGGTTCGAATCCATCTTTGCCCACTGTATTTTTAAGATGCGGAAGTAGCTCAGTTGATAGAGCATTAGCCTTCCAAGCTGAGGGTCGCGAGTTTGAGCCTCGTCTTCCGCTCCAAGAAAAGTCTTCATATTAATTATGAAGACTTTTTTTATCACCTCCTCAAAAAATCCCACCACCCAGCCTTGAACGTCAGCTCCACCCACGCACTATACTCAATATCCAAAACTCACAACTCGGAAATGAACGTCGAAGATGTTCCACTTCAGAACTTTAGTTCTGAAATTTAACCCTATAATGGAGTGAGCGTAT
>JAVWYO010000093.1:0-7948 GCA_036661515.1 Muribaculaceae bacterium
ATCCGTCTGCATTTTGGGCGGTTATTGCAATTGCACCAGCACTTTTTTTTGGATGTTTAACCTCTGCCTATAGAGGTTATTATCAAGGTTTTAGCAATATGGTTCCTACTGCTATTTCACAAATTATTGAAGCAAGTGTGAAATTGATTTTAGGACTTTCACTTTCTTTTATTGTGCTTAAAATTGGTATGACAGAATTTAATATGTATGGCACTGTTTTTGGAAAAATAGTAGCCGATGCACAATCTGCACAATTAGCAGTAATGCCATTTGCAGCAGCAGCCGCAATTGTTGGTATTATGATTAGTACATTATGTGGAACAATTTATTTATTGTTCAGACATAAAATTAAAGGGGATACCATACCTTATTATTTTGTGCTCAATAATGATAATGTAAATCTTTCGATAAAAAAGAATGGATATATATTACAAGGGAATGCTGAAAATAGAGATTATTTCGCGTATAGATGTAAACGACAAGAGATAATAAAGACGAAGAAAGCTCTGTGGGCTAAATATAAGAAGTTGGTATCAGATTCTCTTTTGAGTGATAGTATTGAATTACAACTTAAAGGTAAAAATGATGAATTGATTGATTCATTGCACAGAATGACAAACCGTTACATTGATAGCAATACAACTGCATCGGAATTGGTGCTTCGTAAATTTGGTCGTTAGGTGTACGCACAGTACGCACAGTACGCACCCAAAATATACAACCCGATTAGTATAACAAAGATATAATAACGAGTAGTATATATTAATGTGAAAAAGAGGGCATTAAATAAATAAAGCCGTTCCTCAAGTTGGGGAACGGCTTAAATTTTGAGTATGTAATATTTCTATTATTCAGAAACTACTTCAAAAGGTATTTCAACAGAAACTTCTTTGTGAAGTTTTATTGTTGCTTTGTAGCTACCAATTTCTTTTACTGCATCTTTGATGATGATAACTTTGCGGTCGATGTTGTGACCAAGTTTTTCAAGAGCTTCAGCAATTTGAATGTTGTTAACAGATCCAAATATAGTTCCTGTAGAACTTGTCTTAGCACCGATTGTTAGTGTAACACCTTCAAGAGAAGCTGCGATTGTTTCGGCTTCAGCCTTAATCTTAGCAATCTTGTGAGCGCGTTGTCTTTGATCTTCAGCAAGCATTTTCAATGCTGATGAAGTAGCAATAACAGCTTTGCCTTGAGGGATAAGATAATTACGACCGTATCCGTCTTTAACTTCAACTACGTCGTCTTTGTATCCGAGATTTGAAAGATCTTCTTTTAATATAATTTTCATAATTGTATTCCTCCTAAGCTTTTAATTATTTCATCAAGTCTGTTACGTAAGGAAGAAGAGCGATGTGACGAGCGCGTTTAACGGCTTGTGCAACTCTTCTTTGGAACTTCAATGAAGTACCAGTGATACGACGAGGAAGAATTTTACCTTGTTCGTTCAAGAATTTCTTTAAAAATTCAGGGTCCTTATAATCGATGTACTTAATACCACTTCTTTTGAAACGGCAATACTTTTTCTTCTTAACATCCACAGATAGTGGAGTTAGATATCTGATTTCTGATTGAGGTTGTGCCATAATTAGTTTTCCTTTACTTCTTCTTTAGTGTTAGCTTTTGCTCCTTTTAGACTTCTTCTTTTAGCAGCATATTCGGCAGCATCTTTATCCAAACGTACTGTGGTGAAACGAATAACTTTTTCGTCACGACGAAATGCTATTTCAAGTTTCTTGATTGTTTCAGGATTAGCATTAAACTCTATAAGAGTATAAAATCCTGTTGACTTTTTTTGGATAGGGTATGCTAATTTGCGCAATCCCCAATTCTCTTCGTTTACAATTTCTGAGCCATTCTCGATTAGAGTTGCTTTGAAATTGTCGACCGCTTCCTTCATCTGAGCATCAGACAAAACGGGAGTTAAAATGAAAACGGTTTCGTAATTATTCATATTAAACCTTTTAATGATTAAAAAATTTGTTTTAAAGCGACTGCAAAGTTAATGACTATTTTTATATTATACAACGTACTGTTAATAAAATTGATGTGCTTTTGTAACTTATTTGCATTTAAAGAAGGTGTATAAATCAAAAAATGCTTATTTTCGTGAAAAATTTGCGTTATGAAAAATAGAAATTGTATTTATGTGACTCTTTTACTTCTTATAATGAGTTCGTTCACCATTGTGGCACAATCGTGGCATAGTGATATTCTTGGTGATGGCTACCAGATGAGATATATTAATATGCCCAATGATTACTCAGGGAAGGTTCGCAGTACTGTAATTAGAAAGAAGAGTAAATGTGGTGATAAAAGAGCTATTTTATATGTTCATGGATATAATGACTATTTTTTTCAAGAGGAAATGGGGGATAGGTTTATTGATTCGTGTTATAACTTTTATGCTATTGATTTGCGCAAATATGGCCGCTCTTTAATGCCTGGACAGCGAGCATTTGAAGTGCGTGATATCGCAGAATATTATGCTGATATTGATTCGGCATTAAATATAATAGTAAAAGATGGTAATAAGTCGATTATCCTAATGGGACATTCAACGGGTGGACTTACGTTATCTTCATATATGGCGACGCAAAAAGGTGGTAAATATCCAATAAAAGGGTTAATTCTTAATAGTCCTTTTCTTGATATGAATTTAGGGAAATTTACTGAAAATGTGTTGATACCTGTCGTTTCTTGGTATTCTAAAATATCAAAAGGTACTAATATCTCACAAGGTGATAGTAATGCTTATGCTCAGAGTTTATTAAAGAAATATCATGGTGAATGGAATTATAATGTGAATTGGAAGAAAGAGATTTCTCCTGATGTAACTTCGGGTTGGATTGGAGCAATTCATAATGCACAAAAAAATATTCAAAAGGGTAGTGATATAAAAGTTCCCATATTATTGATGCACTCAGCTAAAAGTGTGTGGAGTGATAGTTGGTCGCCAGAACATAATAATGGCGATGTCGTTCTTGATGTTAATGATATATCAAAATATGGACGCAAATTGGGACGTAACTATCATGAACTTAATGTGCATGGAGGCATACATGACTTGATGCTATCACGAAAGCCAGTTAGAGAGGCTCTGTATAATAGTATTTTTAAGTGGCTAAGAAATAATAATAATTAAATTATTTTATCGCTGTCCTTTTTATCTGATCTTGATTTATTTTGAGTTTATTTTCAAGATATATCTTTTTGCCACTGGCGCTTTTCAACTCTTGTAATGCAACTGAATAAGTATATGTGTCACTAATCATTTTCTTATCGGCATTTGATAGTGGCATTGAGTGACGTGATTTACCTATGAAATTAATTTTTAGATTTGCGTTAATGTTGTTAGTAACAAATTGGCATAACGTGTCGCATTGTTCAGCTCTGAAAGTAACCATTTCATTGCTTATGCCATCATTCTTGAAATGATAATTAGTAGAGCCATTATATGCTACATTTTGAGTTGCTGCACTGCCACCGTTGCCTGATGTTACAGAGAGCCGTGTGTGATTTATTGATTTACCAAATAGTAGTGATACTATATACATCTTATTTTGTTCGTTGATGCGAGCTTCGATGCCTGTGCGTTGAATTAGCGGATTCCTATTTGCAGATGACATCACATAATATCCTTCAACCATATCTGGCGTTTTCACGTAGGTGAAATTCTTTTCAAGTTTTGCCTTTTGAGCTGAAGAGATTGCCAATAGGCTATCATTAGATACGGTTTCACGTAGTATGATTTTTTCTTCAACAATTATGCGAAGGTGCAATGCTTTGCGCTGAACGTCAATGGCTGTTGGGTAGACATTCTTTAGAGAGTCAATAAGCGCTATTGCATTACTATAATCATTAGCCTTTAGTAGCTCTTGAGCTTGGGTCAGCATTAGATTAGCCTTATCTGTTTCACTCTTTGTTCCGTTACCACACGACGATATCATCATTGTAGTAGTGATACCTAATATAAGGCTTACTTTTTTAATTAAATTTACGTTGAACATCTTTTACTCCTTTTACTGTTTTTATTTTTCTAATAAGTTCATATAATATAGGACCATTGCTCACGGCGATGACAAGAAACCCTTCAAATAATCCATTATGAGAATTTATAGAAATGTTTCTAAGCGTAGCATTTTTCTCTTTTGATATAATAGAGGTAATATTTGTAACGATATTTATGTCATCTTGACCTATAATTGTGAGTGTAGCAACGGATTGTGATCCGATTTTATCAGACCAAGAAGTTAGTATTTTGCGATGTGGATATTTCGCGCATAAATGTTTTACATTAGGACAGTCGGCACGATGAATTTTCACCACACCTTCAATCGTAATAAATCCTATTACGCTCTCGCCATGAATAGGGTTGCAGCATTTAGCCAGTCGATAATTTAAGCCCTTTATGTCGTTACCAATAAATAGTACTTCATCAGATTTCTCCTCATCTTGTTGAGGCATTAAAGTGAACCCTTCGGCCGATGGTGGTGCTATTAGTGTATTATCATTATTTTCTTTATTATCAAAAGAAAGATATAATTCAATTACTTCATTGGCATCGAGTTTCTCGTTTGCAATTTCATCAAAGAAATCAGTAGATGTTTTAAATCCCGATTTCTTTATTACTTTCATTAAAGTAGCTTCATCAATCTCCATTTTGCGATTCTTAAATCGTCGCTGTAATAGTTCCTTTCCGAGATCGGCTGCTTTATTATTCATTTCGTTAACCGTCTGCTTAATCTTATTTCGAGCTTTAGAAGTTACTACAAAACTAAGCCAGTCGAGTTTAGGCACTTGAGTGCTTGACGTATTTATTTCAATAGTATCGCCACTTTTTATTTTATAATTAAGTTTTTGGTTTTTACCATCAACTTTACCTCCAACGCATTCACAACCTATCCGGGAATGTATCTGAAAAGCGAAGTCGAGGAGCGAAGAACCAAGCGGTAATTTATATAAATCGCCCTTTGGTGTAAAAGCGAAAACCTCCTTATTATATATATCCATTTTAAGACCTTTCATAAGTTCTAAAGGTCCCGATTGGTCGGCTTCAAGCATATCGCGGATGTTATTCATCCAGTCATCAAGATTCTTTTCGCTTTTTATGCCTTTATACTTCCAATGAGCAGCGAGTCCACGTTCCGCTACTTCGTCCATTCGACGGCTACGTATTTGTACCTCTACCCATTTGCCATCTTTACTTGAAACGGTGGTGTGCAAAGACTCATAACCATTTGACTTTGGGATAGAAAGCCAGTCTTTCATTCTCGATGGATTTACAGTGAACATATCATCGATAAATGAATATACTAACCAGCAATCGGACTTTTCATTTTCTATTGGCGTATCAAGGATAATGCGTATAGCGAACAGGTCATATATATGTTCTATGTCGGTATTCTGCTTTTTCATTTTATTCCAGATGGAATAAATAGATTTTGTACGTCCCTTAATTTCAAATTTCAGTCCACGTTCTTCAAGACGTTTCTTTACGGGAGCTATAAAACTTGCTATAAATTCATCTCTATCGGCTTTTGTCTTGTTGAGCTGGTGCGCAATAGCTGTGTATTCGTCTCGTTTCGTGTATTTTAGTGATAAATCTTCTAATTCTGATTTTATTGAATATAGACCAAGTCGGTGGGCAAGCGGAGCATATAGATATGTTGCTTCATAGGAGATGTCGCGCACGAATTTTTCATTAGGATGATGATTAATATCGTGCATAATAGCAAGACGGTCAACAATCATAATGATAATAACGCGTATATCTTCGGCAAAAGTAAGAAGTAGCTTTCTGAAATTATCACTTTGCACGGCAGCTTGCTTTTGATATAGCTTAGATACTTTTAATAGTCCTCTAATTAGTTTGAAAATATCCTCTCCAAATTCTTTTTGTAATTCAGCTTCAGGAATAAATTCTGTTTTGCAAAGATTATAGAGAAGTATTGCAATAATCATATTTCTATCGGGACCTATCTTCTCACAAAGTAGGAGTGCTGTGCTAAGATTACGAATAGTAGGATTAATGCCATATTTGTCGCGTCGATAGTGGTCTTGTTTAATGCCTTCAGTAATAATATCGCGAATTTGGCGAATGTCGCTCGATGAAATAATTTCACGAGTGTATCTCATCAGTGTCTTGCATTGACAAATCACTAATTTACGTTCATCTTCTCTGAAATAATTTTCTTCCATATTTATAGCGTTCGATAAAAACACATCAAATATATACATTTTTAGTGTGTTTTTTTGCATTATATAAAGTATTTTAGTAAGTTTGGTATTATTTAATCACAACAAAATCTTATAGCATGTTTAGAGACAAAGACCTTAAAAAGATAGAGAGCAAAGGAATCACTCCCGAAATGATTGAAGACCAATTAAATATATTTAAGAATGGCTTTCCTTTCTTACGAGTGGCATCGGCAGCCTCAATAAATAATGGAATAGTGCGATTAACTCCAAATGAAGAAACGGAATGTGAATATTCTTGGGAAGACTATTTGATAGCAGGAGGAAGTGTTGAGAAATTTGTCCCTGCATCAGGTGCTGCAAGTAGAATGTTTAAGAATCTTTTTGAATTTATTTCTTCAGGTAAAACTATTCCAGAAACGAAATTTGAAAAAGAATTTTTTGACAAAATAGAACATTTTGCTTTCTATGATGCTCTAAATATTGTATGTAAAAAGAGGTCGGGGCTCACTATTCCAGAATTAAAATCCGATTGTCATTTTGTGGAAATAGTGAGACTACTCATATTGCCTGAGGGGCTTAATTATGGAAATTGTCCAAAGGGTACTTTACAATTTCATAAAAGTGGTAACACAGTGCACACTGCTCTTGAAGAGCATCTTGAAGAGGGCGCACAATATGCTAAGAATGCCAAGAATGAGGTTAAAGTGCACTTCACTGTATCGCCCGATCACCGTGCGTTGTTCAATAAAATAATAGATAATAACAAGTTGTTATTGGAAGCAAAATTTGGCGTGAAATACTCTGTCACAATGTCGGAGCAGAAATCATCAACCGATACAATAGCCGTAGAAATGAACAATGAGCCATTTATAGATGAAGATGGGTCGCTATTATTTCGTCCAGCAGGACATGGCGCGCTTATTGAAAATCTTAATGACATAGATGCTAATGTAGTTTTTATAAAGAATATAGATAATGTTGTTCCTAATAGTAGAAGAGAAATTACTATAAAATATAAAAAGGTAATAGGTGGCTATCTTGTAACATTGCAGAAACAAATAGAAAAATATACACGACAACTTGAGAGTGGTAATTACACTATGCAAGATGTAAGAGATATAATATTTTTCTTGCATAATAAACTAAATATTCGCAATGCCGACACAAAACATCTTGATGATAGTGAACTTGTAATTTATCTTTTAGGGAAATTAAAACGTCCAATACGTGTGTGTGGCGTTGTTAAGAATGATGGAGAACCTGGAGGAGGTCCTTATATTGCTTATAATGAAGATGGAACTACTTCACCTCAAATTCTTGAAAGCTCACAATTTGATGCCAACGATCCAGCATCAAAAGAAATAATAAATGGTGCAAGTCACTTTAATCCTGTAGATCTCGTATGCTACATAAAAGATATTGATGGTAATAAATATGACTTGCCTAAATATGTTGATAAAAACACAGGATTTATTTCCGAGAAATCTAAAAACGGTAGGTCGTTAAAGGCTCTTGAATTACCAGGATTATGGAATGGCGCAATGAGTGATTGGAATACAGTATTTGTTGAAGTGCCTATTGAAACATTTAACCCCGTGAAGACTGTTAATGATTTGCTTAGGCGAGAACATCAAGGGTAGCAGAATCCATATTTGTAAAATAATTATTGGGGATTGTGGTAATATAATACTGCGACCTATAACATTTATGGCAATTTTATCGTTATGATAATTAAAACAGCTTCTAA
>JAVWYO010000094.1:0-7786 GCA_036661515.1 Muribaculaceae bacterium
TGGGCAAAATCACATTGATGTTCTTGCTTTGTGTGGGCGATTAGGACGCGAAAAAAGCTTCCTTGCATAAGCGAGGAAGCTCTACTATATATTTTTGATATATATTATTTCTTTAAAGCAGCCTGTACAGCGTCGTTAGGTACCATTTCTTCTTTGAAAGTGTAAGCACCGCTTTTAGGCGATTTTACCATTCTGATAACCTTGCTGAAAGTACGGCCTTCACCTTTTTGTAATGATGCAACGGTTTTCTTTGCCATAATTCAATATTATTTAATTTCTTTGTGAACTGTTACTTTCTTTAGAATTGGATTAAATTTTTTCAATTCTAATCTCTCGGTGGTATTTTTTCTGTTTTTAGTCGTAATATAACGAGATGTACCAGGCATACCACTTGTCTTGTGCTCAGTACATTCAAGGATTACTTGAACTCTATTACCTTTAGCTTTCTTTGCCATTTTCTTAACCTTCTACTGTTTTAATACTTGTTAGATACCCTTTTCCTGCAGCTTGTTTCATTGCAGCGTCAAGACCAATTTTATTGATTGTACGCAATCCTGCAGCCGAGATTGATAGACTAATCCACGTTTGTTGTTCTACCCAGAAAAACTTTTTCGTGAAAAAGTTTATGTTAAATTTACGCTTTGTCCTTCGTTTAGAATGCGATACGTTGTTTCCTGTCATCGCTTTCTTGCCTGTTATTTGACAAATTTTCGACATGGCTATATAATTTTTATTGTTTCTTATTTACTCTCCAAAACAGAGTGCAAAGTAAGCAAATATTGCTGATACCTGCAAATATTATTAAAATAAATATTTTCTTTTTCGGTTTTTTTGAATAATTACCTATCTCTCAATAGTTTTATCAGCATAATTATGGCTGCAGTTGTGGCTCGTTCTATAACGCGTGTGCGGTCTCCAGCAAAATGATGCTCTTTTGCTATAAGTTCTTGGCCTTTGCTTACGCATATCCACACAGTACCTACGGGTTTATTTAGACTTCCTCCACCTGGTCCTGCGATGCCCGAAGTTGCAATTGAGCAATCGGTGTGTAGTAAATTTGCTACTCCTTGACACATGTGTTTTACGGTGTCTTCACTTACTGCGCCTGCGCTTGCCAGCACTGTTTCGGGTACATTGAGTACGTTATTCTTCACAGTATTTGAGTATGAGACAACTGACCCTGTAAAATATTGACTACTGCCAGCTACGGTTGTTATTTCGTGTGCTATGTTTCCACCAGTACAACTTTCGGCGGTAGCGAGTGTTAATTTTCGGTTTATTAGCATTTCGCCTAATATAGCAGATAGTGATTTGTCTTCATCGCTTATAATGCTATCTCCGAGCGTCATTTCTAATTGTGCTGATAGTTGCTCCATATCTTTGGATAACTTTATATTATCTTTTGAAATTCCTGTAAGGCGAAGTCTTATTACGCCAGGCTTAGGAAGATATGCGAGCTTTATATAATCGGGCATTGAGCGTTCAAAGTTATCAAGTTTCATTGCCAGTACAGACTCGGAATAATCGATTACGATAAATGTGTGATGCTCTATATAATCGTTTGCATTGAAGCGTTTAACTAATTGTGGTATAATCTCACGTTCCATCATTATCTCGGTTTCGAATGGCACGCCTGGCATTGAAACGAGGACTTTATCATTGCGTTCAAACCACATAATTGGAGCTGTCCCCACGCGGTTCTGAATTACTCGACACGACGATGGTACATAGGCTTGTGCTGCCGTTAGGGTGTTAATCTTTAGGTGTCGTTTTTCAACTACTTCCAGCACGTTAGCCTCGACAGCCTTATCGTATATCATCTCACCTCCGAAGTATCTACAAAGAGTTTCCTTCGTTATATCATCTTTAGTTGGTCCTAATCCGCCTGTTGTAAGAACTACATCGGTCACCGCAAAAGCCTCATCAATAGCCTTTGTAATCTCATTGCTATCGTCGGCAATAACTTTGACACTCTTTACATTCCAGCCAAGAGGATTAAGGTGACGTGCAATCCAGCCCGAATTAGTGTCGATAACTTGCCCTATAAGCAATTCATCGCCAATTGCAATAATTGATACATTCATAATAATATTATTTTTTAGCTATTAACTCCGTTTTATTATACTTCGACACGTGCAAAAGGGGTGAGATTCATTGCGCAATATTTTTTATCGAGGTACTTGAAATATCCTGCAACGGCTATCATTGCTGCGTTATCGGTAGTGAAAGAACGTTTTGGGATAAATGCGCGTAGTCCATGAGCATCGGCATATTCCTGTACCGCATTTCTCACGCCCGAATTTGCCGATACTCCACCACCAATTGCAATTTGCTTAATTCCTGTCATTGTGATAGCTTTAGAAAACTTATCCATAAGGATAGCAATTATTGTAGCTTGAAGTGATGCGGCAAGATCGGCTTTATTTTCCTCGATGAAGTTGGGATTTTCTTTTTTTGCATCGCGAAGTGTGTATAGGAACGAGGTTTTCAATCCACTAAAACTATAATTTAGGTCGGCAATGTGAGGTTTGCTAAATTTGAAACGTTTAGCGTCGCCCTCTGCGGCAAGGCGGTCGATGAAAGGTCCACCAGGATATGGCAAACCCATTACCTTTGCACATTTATCAAATGCTTCACCGGCAGCATCGTCAATCGTCTGTCCAAGCACTTCCATAGAGCTTGGAGAGTTCACTTTTATAATTTGAGAATTACCGCCTGATACAAGGAGGCACAGATAAGGAAATTCGGGGACTTGAGTGTTTTCATCTTCTTTAATAAAGTGAGAAAGCACGTGTCCATGAAGGTGATTGACATCGATAAGAGGAATGTTAAGAGCCAGTGCCAGCCCCTTAGAGAATGATGTGCCCACAAGTAATGAACCAAGAAGACCTGGACCTCGCGTGAAAGCAATAGCGCTAATGTCTTCTTTTTTTATTCCTGCTTGTCGGATAGCCTCAGAAACCACCGGCACAATATTTTGTTGATGAGCTCTTGATGCAAGTTCTGGCACAACACCACCATAAGCCTCATGAACCTTTTGACTGGCTATTACATTCGACATAAGCACTCCATCTTTGATAATGGCAGCCGAAGTATCGTCGCACGACGATTCAATTCCTAATATTATAACGCTCATTGTCTTTATTCTTATTTTTGCACAAAGTTACACATTCTATGGAATTGAAAAGGAAAGAATGCTAAAATCTTACACCAGCACAAATGTTAAAGGTTCCAATTGAATTTGTTACCGAATAATCGTCGCTTAGGTATGAATATGTGTTATATTGGCATATAAGTCCGGCAAAGTATCTTGATTTATTATATACTACTGATAATTTAGCACTTGCATTTATAGAAAATAAATCTCGCTCACCCTCAGTAGATTGCTCTTTACAATGCTTAAAGCCCATCATTGGTGTTAGTGATGCACTTAGCAACCATCGCTTAGCAAATACCCAATTATAGCCGTATCCTATTATAAAAGAATAATCATTATACTTAAATCGATAAAAGTAGTTGTCATTAGGCAACTCATTTTTCATTTCTTGTGGCAATTTTGAAAAATCCAGTTTCAAGTCGTGTGCTGCTATCGACACGCCACCATATAGTGTGCCTGAACTTCTCTTTTGTATTCGAGAATAGTTTGAGGCTGCTTGCGAAAATCGACGGTTGTTGAAAATATATATTAATTCTAAGCCATAAGATTCTGTTTTTAATCCATCATCAAAACGGTAGTTAAGTCTGCTAAGATTGCCGAATTTTGAAATGCGTGGGGCATCTTCATTTATTGAATAATATGCGCTACATATAACTCTGCTACAAGTAAATGAGAAGTCGGCACGCTTCCTTGATGGGGAATCTTTCTTGAAGGCGTTTTTCACGTTCATCATATATCCGATAGATACGGCTCGATATCCTAACGACA
The DNA here is from genome assembly GCA_036661515.1 of Muribaculaceae bacterium. Taxonomy (GTDB): domain Bacteria; phylum Bacteroidota; class Bacteroidia; order Bacteroidales; family Muribaculaceae; genus HGM05232. The sequence continues at coordinate 3,926 of JAVWYO010000094.1, forward strand.
CTCCAATGTGGCTCGAAAAGTCGGAATTCATAACTACGTGCTTATTGCCTGTATATCCAAATGTGTAGGTGTCAATCCAATTATCATTTTTTATTTTAAAGTTGAAGTATTTTCCTGTTCCAGCCACGTAGGCGGAGTCATAAGAATTAAACGCCTTATCGACCCATTTATAAGTTCTCAAAATAATATTTCGAGGTCCAAGTATAGAATCTAATTTTATGATTTTAAAGCCATAAGAAAAGGAACTTGTAAAAGCCACGAAAAGAAGTAATAAGTAATAACGTTTCATTCGTTAGATCTTTTTCATTGAATAATATTCATTTTTCCATTAATACAAAGATACAATTATTTAACGAATCACATATATTATAATGAAAAAATCCTCAGTTGCCATCTAAAGGCTACTGAGGATTTTTGTGTTATAAAGAATGATATTCTTTAGATATGTTCGTAATAAAGTGTGCGTGATGGTTGGTCACAAACTTCAGTTGGTCCAAAGTATTGGATAGGTCCAGGATATGTGTAGCAAGTGTTTTCAGCCCATTCGTTACGTTTCTCGGCAAATGTCTTGAAAGGTCTTCCGTCGAGGTCAACAAGAGCTTTTTGAATTACTGGTTTCATTTCACCGTTACGGCGTTCCATGTTCATCATCATAGTGATAGGTATTCCGCCAGCTATCCATTGTACAGAAGGCTTAGTTAGGTTACGTACTGATGACATGTATCCAGTGGCACCACTATTAACTAATTGAGCGGCATTAAAGCCAAGAGCATAGCAATAGTCGGCATCAAAGTTAGAAGGGTCGGCGCAACGTCCTTCGTATCCAAAGAAATGGTGAAGGGCAGAGAATTTTCCAACGTAGTTACCAGCAAATTTCATATCAGCAAGTCGTTTAGCGACCATTTCACTAAGTAGCTTTTCGGTTTCAATAAGAGACACTTGTACATTTCCGTGAGGGTCTCGGTCAAGTGTTAGTTGGCGAGCAACACCTTCGGGCAGAGTTTCAAATATTTCGGCATTAGCCTTTGAGAGTTTCTCAATAATGAATTTACGTTGAGCAGAGCGATCAAGTGTAGCAAATGAAGCATTTGCAGCGAGTAAATCATTAAGTTCGGCAATGAGAGCTTTCATTGCAGGAATAAATTCGATAAGTCCTTCTGGAATGAGTACTGTACCAAAGTTATCACCCTTTTCAGCACGTTTAGCAACAACGTCGGCAATATTGTTAACGATGTCGGCAAGTGTCAATTTTTTTTCTTCAACTTCTTCCGAGATTATGCAGTAGTTGGGTTGTGTTTGCAAAGCGCATTCAAGAGCTATGTGAGAAGCTGAGCGTCCCATTAGCTTAATAAAATGCCAATATTTTTTAGCTGAGTTACAGTCGCGTTGAATATTTCCAATAACTTCGGAATATACTTTAGTTGCTGTGTCAAATCCAAATGAAGTTTCAATCATTTCATTTTTCAAGTCACCGTCGATAGTCTTAGGGCAGCCAATAACTTGCACTCCTGCATTTGTAGCCTTATAATATTCGGCAAGGACAGCTGCATTTGTATTAGAATCGTCACCACCAATGATTACAAGAGCTTTTATTTCAAGTTCTTTTAATATTTTAAGACCTTTGTCAAATTGTTCGGGTTTTTCAAGTTTTGTACGGCCAGAACCTATAATATCAAACCCCCCAGTATTACGATATTCGTCAATAATAGTTGAAGTAAGTTCCATATAATCATGGTCAACGAAACCACCAGGACCCATTATAAATCCGTATAGGCGACTTTCTTTATTTAGGGACTTGATACCATCAAAAATACCACTAATTACGTTATGTCCGCCAGGAGCTTGCCCGCCAGATAGGATAACGCCTACATTAAATGGCGCAATATTCTTCGTTGTACTATTTTTCTCAAAAGTTAGTAATGGCAAACCATAAGTGTTTGGGAATAGTTCCTTGATTTCATTTTGGTTAGCAACCGATTGAGTTGCAGCGCCTTCTACTGCTTTTACTGCGCCCCAAAGAGCCGATGGCAATTTAGGTTGGTAAGAAGCACGGGCTTTTTGTAATGCACTCTTCTTTGTCATGAGTAGTAATATTATTAGTTTTAATTAGTTGTAGTTTTCAGAGTGCAAATTTCGGAAAAAAAGTTCACTTTATCAAGACATTTTTTCTATCTTCTTTTTATCTCCAGCAATTGCCATAAAAAGGTTGTCGGTAACAAAGTATTTTTGTGCTATTTCTTGCAACTCTTTTGCAGTTATTTTTTTAATTATTTCTACTTGTTTAGCGAAGTAATCTTTAGATATATTGCAGTATATGGCCGTAAGGTTATAATCAGCAATAGCAAAAGGGGAATCTACTGCACCCACCATGTCACTAAGGATATTAGATTTCACTCTATTTAGTTCATCGTTGTCGATAGGCTCCTCTGCGAGTTTGCGCATTTCATTTTTCACCTCATTAATAAGGAGATGAGTGTATTTAGTGTCGCATTCGCTCGTAATCATTATATATGAATGTTCATGCCTGCCAATAAGACCCGCTGAAATGCCGTAAGTATATCCCTTAGTCTCACGTATATTAGTCATTAATCGACTTCCAAAATATCCGCCAAAAGTTTTCACTAAAATTCTTAAAGGAATGTAGTCGGCGTGATTTCGAGGTATTGCGTCAAGCCCCATTATCACAGCCGATTGTAACGAGCCTGGTTTATCTACTATTTCAAGTTTGGTAGTGGAATGAGTTATTGGAATTGCATTGCTACACTCAAATTCTTTTTTATTGCCCCATGTGTTACCAAAATAAGCATCAACACATGCAATCATTTCATTGGTAACCTTTCCGGTGAGCATTATTGTGCAATTTTGTGATGAGAAATGTGCTTGATGAAAAGTTTCCAGCATTTCAAGGTTTAACGCCTCTATATCCTTAACACTTATATTTTTGCCAAAGGGGTGATTTTTGCCAAAATACATCTCATTAAATTTTTGAGTTGCTAAATAGCGTACTTGTTCTTTGCTGTTATTCAAGCTACTTATCGATTGCTTCTTTATTAATTCAAATTCGTGAGCTGGTAATGTGGGCTTTTTTATAATAGACTCTATGACAGGCATTAAGTCTTTAAAACAGCGATTTAATGAATAAACTGTAAATGATGTGTGGTGATGATGAGCGCGTCCACTTGTCCAAGCTCCATAGAAATCAAATATTTCGGCAATTGCTGCACTATCATATCCCTTTCCGCCATGCCTAAGCATCGAAGCCAAGGCATTGCACACCATCGGTTGATGTTGCTCGTATAAACCACCATTAAATATTATATCAAAGCGACACACTTCTTGGTCGCCACTATTAATAATAAGAAGTTTGACACCGTTAGCGAGGATACGTTCCTCAGCAAATGTCATTTCTACCGTTGAAAAGTCGCTAATTACAGGCTGTTGAGTTCTATCAATCATCATTATTTTTCTGTTATCCAATAAATTCACGTGAAAGTAGAAATAAAATCACATAAATCACAAGTTTTCGTCTATATATTTTAAAGTAAGTTACAAGAATAGCACTTTTTTAGGTGTGGCATTAGTCTTTCAGTGTTTCTCCTTGCAATTTTATTATTACGCACGTTACGCACATTACGCACCCTTTTTTCGCATTTAGATTTCAGATATTATATTAAAATAGCTTCTAAATGGGACAAAAATAAGATTGATATGAGGATAATATTGGCGTTAAAGAGACTTGATTCTAATTATTGGGAATTGATGAAGTAACGCGACAGTGTGTGGGGGGCATTTCATTTGTTTTTAGTTGTGATTAGTGTTCTTGTAATATATAACACGACTTAGCACACAGAATACACAGAT
>JAVWYO010000095.1:0-7769 GCA_036661515.1 Muribaculaceae bacterium
ATCTTCGGCATTCTTAATTAGTCGACTATGGGCAGGGGATTGTAGCCATTCGGTGGGAATAGGTTCGGAAGATGTTGGAGTGAAGATTTGGGCTGTTACATTTTGAGCATTTAGGGCGCGTAGGGCAGCGCGAGCACCTTTACGCGGAGAGCTAATAAATGGGCGGAAAAATATATTTGATAGTGGGTCAAACCAGCGGTGCATGGTTATCATATTACTATTTACAACACCTGGATCGGCACAGTTAACTGATATTTCGGCATCTTTCAGAATTGTAGCGAGGTGTAGTGCATGGTGAGTGAGCGCAAGCTTGCTACTTGCATAGGTGCCTAATTGTGAAAAATTGTGCTTTGAATCTTCAATAATATCTTCTGGTAGATTATGGACTTTTCGAGTAACTGATGTTGTGAATACTATATCTCCACCTTTTTCAATAATGGGAATTAGTAAATTTGATAACAGGAGTGTTCCAAAATAATTGACCGCTAACGTTTCTTCATATCCATCAACTGTTAATGAAAAATTGCGACACATTATGCCAGCATTATTTATTAGAGCCTTAACTGTGGTGTGTGTGCTAATAAGACGAGTGGCAAAGGCTCGAATACAAGCAAAGGAATCTAATGATAGTTGCTCTACCAAGATATTATCATTTGCAGTGTTGGAGATAATTTGTTGTCTTAACGACAACGCCGCATCAAGATTACGGCATGCAAGCATCACAGGCTTACCCTCGATAGCAAGTTGCATGGCAATAGCCTTGCCGATAGCTCCAGTAGCTCCAGTGACGATATATATTGAGCTATTTTTTGCCATTATCAAGCAAGCGATGTTTCACGATTAATCTCACACGAGTAGGAAGAATGGCTACAAAGAATATTGCAATACGATTAACAAAGCCATTGATATACTGTTTACGTTGACTAAATGTAGCTTTTAATGCTCCATGCACAAATGCTTGAGGCGTAGCAAGTACGCCAAGTTTCACTCCGAGAGATTGCAACTTATTAGGTAGTCCAAAAAGATTTGTCGCAATACCTCCAGGGCACGCAACAGTGACCGACACGCCCGATTCTTTGAGCTCAATGTGCATTGCTCTTGAAAGCACCCTTATATAGGCTTTCGTTGCACTATACATTGCAATGCCTGGCATTGGCATCCAACACGACATTGACGACATGTTAAGGATATACCCATATCCACGACTTTTCATCTTCTCACCAAATACGCGACAAAGCTGAGTTACAACTCTAATGTGCAGGTCTATAAATATATTTAACTGAGCAGGTGGTAATGATAACACCTCTTTAAATGCAAATATGCCAGCATTATTAATCAAAATGTCAACTTCTATATTATGAATGGTACAGAAATCGAGGATAATGCTTGTAGCGTTTGGCTTGGTGAGGTCGATGAATAGAGAATTAACATTGATGTCATACTTATTAATAAGCACGGCACATGCTTGGTTCAATTCATGCTCTTGATTACTCACTATGAGTAAATTTATGCCCTGCATAGCAAGTTGATGTGCAAACTCCAGTCCAATGCCCGATGAAGCACCAGTGACGAGAGCAGTAGCACCGCATAAAGGCATTTTATTTATGCTCATCGTTATCTTTAATTTTCTGAATCTCTTTCTTTAAGCATTCGGGTAAATCGTTGATATGCTTGTGACAAGCCATATCGATAGAATACATGCGTCCTATGCAATAATTTACATGATCGCAGCCGCAACGCTCCTCGCCATCGCGCATACGATTTACAAAATCGGGTTCATTGAGCAATGCACGCGCCATCTGCACAAATTCAAATCCATTATTGAGAACCTTGTCGATACCTTCGCGAGACACGCAACCACCTACATATATAAGTGGCATCGATAGCTCTTTGCGAAATTTTAAAGCGTCTTCAAGGAAATAAAGTTCTTCAAACGGGACTTTTGGAATCATCATTCGTCCCGCAAGTTTTACCCCATATTTAAGCCACCAGCATGTCATATAGTGCGTTAGCGTCTTGAAAGGCATTGCTCCACGCATGACATACATAGGCGCTTTGCTCACAAATCCACCACTAAGGACGAGCGCATGTGCTCCAAGTTCTTGTAATTCGTGGGCAACAGTCATGCAATCGTCAATCTCCATACCACCTTTAAAGCCATCACGCATATTCGTCTTTACCACAACTCCCATATCGCTCCCAGCAGCCGTCATCACTTCATTCATGCACATTCTCAAGAAAGCCATTCGATTGTCGAGCGACCCCCCAAATTTATCTTTACGATGATTTGTGTAAGGCGACAGAAATTGACTAATAAGATAGCCATGCCCAGCATGTATTTCAACGCAGTCAAATCCAGAGTCTCTTGCCATTCTCACCGATTCACCAAAAGCCACAGCCATTTCACGAATATCGGAAAGGTCCATACCTCGAACAAACGTTGGAGAATAAATATTAAAACCCGAACATGCACCGAGAGGCGTTTCGCCAGCCGTAGATTTGTGTGACATATTACCGCAGTGACCAAGTTGGATAGATGCCTTTGCCCCTTCGGCATGAATGCCGTCGGTGAGGTCGCGCAGAGAATGAATAATATCGGGACGCATCCATAATTGTCTTGGAAAAGATAATCCATTATGTGAAACGGCAGCATAGGCAACAGTAGTCATTCCTACACCACCACGTGCAACAGAAGTGTGATAGTCATATAGCATCTGCGATGGACTGTTATTCTCGCACATTCCCTCAAATGCAGCCGAACGTATCGCTCTATTACGAAGCGTAACAGGACCAATATTTGCAGGCGTAAAAAGTATATCTGATTGGGATTTGTTTATTTCCATGAGATCAATATTTTAGATTTTAGTCAGTTGGCTTAGCTGATTTTATATATATAAACGATTTGCAGTGCTATATGGTCAAAAGAACTCTTTCTGAATGCAAAGGTAAATAAATTAGCACATAACACCAATACTTTAAAATGTTTTCCATAAATAATTCAAGCAACTTAACCTCGCTATGTTTAGAGAGAGGACTGAATAGTTTAATAATGGCCGTAAGCTGACACGACAAGGACTTCTACAACGTCATCATTGATACGATACACCAAACGATGCTCTTTAGTTATGCGCCTTGACCAAGTTTCTTCGCTAAAATGTTTTAGTTGCTCAACTTGTCCAGTGCCAGTGCGAGGGTGTTCCTGTAATTCAATATAAAATTGCAAGAGTTTATGTAAAACCTGTTTATTACCACTTTTCTTTAGCCTTTCAATATCAGCTAATGCCTGTTCTGTAAAATCTAAATGGTATATCATAGCCCTAATAGTAGTTTAAACCCATCTATACTATCTATTCTTGTTACTTTACCTTCGCGTGCTTGCTGGGCTGAACACTCTATCATTGCGTAAAATTCCTCTTCAGTCATTAAGGTATCATCTTTTGTGACTGGCGTTATCCTATATGATACATTTTTACCACGTTGAACAACAACTTGCTCACCAGCATCTATTTTATCAAAATACTTCTTTTGATTATCTCTAAATTCTCGACTACTTATTACTAACATAACTTTAAGTATTTAGGTGTATTAATTAGGTACAAATATATATACAAAACAATTGGTGTGCAAATATGGTACACATAATTGCATATTATTATGAATGGATTATTCTAAAAATCTGTTACTTTTGTAATATTAAAATACGGTGCAGGTTATATAATAGAATTATATTATGATTTCGATAATTACGGCAATTTACAATCAACTTCCAATGAATAAGATTTTTTGGGAGTATTTGATACGATATACTACTGTCCCATTTGAGCTTATTGTAATTGATAATGGCTCAGATGATGGTAGCCGAGAGTTCTTTCAATCGTTATCGACTAATTATCCAGTAAAGGTAATAGCCAACAAGGCAAATTATTCTTATCCGCATTGTCAAAATCAGGGAATAGCATTGTCAAAATATGATATTATGGCATTTCTCAATAATGATATATTGTTATCAGCACAATGGGATAAACGAATATGTGAGTGCATTGGTAAAAATGGATTTGATGTGTTGACTCTTAGTGGCACTGATCGAATATATGATAGAAAAGCGTCAAAATCTATTCAACACAGATGGAAACATATTAAATATCCGTTGCGCACTTTATTTGGGCAACGATTGTTTTCTCTTCGGCTGATGACGAAAATTTGTTTCGGGAATTGGGAACGATATACCGATAATGTATTTGCAAAATACGGATATACTCTCACTTATGGATTTTCGGGTTCGGCGGTAGTGATGAATCGGGCAGCAATATCGAAAATTGGGGAATGGGATATAACACAGCAGGCTGCTGACTTTGACTTGATGATGCGCACAATAAAACGCAGTTTTGAAGTTGGAGATATAAAGCCATGTGCAGTAGTAAATGGGATTTTTCATCATCATTTTCGGCGAGTTTCAGCAAAAGCAGTTTTCCCTCCTTATGCCGATAAGGGAAATCTTATTACATTTGAGGAAAAATGGGAAAAGGAACCTGAATTAAAGAAATTGTGTCTTGATTTGGTAAAATTTAAAGGAATAGATAGTGGCATGGCGTTAGATAATCCTATAACTTTGAAAATAAAATAAAAATGAATATAATACGTAAACAGTTTCGTACAAATGTTTATTTGGCTACTGTATATCAGCTTATAATTGTTCTTGTGTTTTTACAGATAACAAGAGCATTATTCTATATTTATAATTATAGCATGTTTGTGGGACTTTCTACAAATGAGCTGTTTGTTGCTTTTGCTGGAGGAACACGATTTGATATTACTGCAATGCTTTATCTCAATATGGTGTTTATCCTTATGAGGATATTGCCATTTGATTTTGTATATAAAATGAGGTACATAAAAATTACCAATTGGATATATTGGATATTTAATTCTATTGGTTTTTTGAGCAATATTGCAGATGCACCATTTTATCGTTTTGTCAATATGCGTACTCAATCAATACATCTAAAAGAGATATTTAATGATGCGCATACGGTTGATGTATTGCTCGGACATCTTAGGACATATTGGTATTTGATATTAGTATTTATTTTATTTATTGGAATATTTGTATGGATTTCGTCGCGCGTAAATATCACAAAACCAATAAATAGTGCCTTTAGCAGTAAAAAGAAGCAACTGATTGTGGGCATATTAATTTTTATATTTAGCGTTGGCGCAACAATTATAGGTATACGAGGACATTGGCATAATGGAATGCCACTTGCTGTGTCTGATGCGATGTTATATGCTACTCGTAATAAAGATGTGAATATAGTTCTTAATACACCATTTTCCATAGTTAGGACAATAGGGAAGGATAATACGCTTGATGAACTTATGTATTTTGATAAAAAAGAGTGTGAGAAGTATATCAATCCACTTTATAGCTCTAAAACTGGCGTTCTTACTAAAAAAAATGTGGTGGTGATAGTAATTGAAGGTACAGGTACATCGTTTATTGATTCAACAAATATTTATTGTAAAGTTCAGAAAGCATCATCTCATGAGTTGACACCATTTTTAAATTCATTATCCAAACGGTCACATTCGCTGATTAATGCTTATGCAAATGGTAGGCGTTCGAGTGCTGGCATAACCGCAGTATTAGGTGGATTCCCTGCAAACGATCCATTTGTGTATATGTTATCGCCTTATGTACATAATGATGTTGATGCAGTTGCCTCGTTATTGGGTAAAGAGGGTTATTCGTCAAGATTTTTATGCGGTTGCAATCAAGGGTCTTATGCTTTTGGTGCGATGTCAAAGGCATTTGGGTATCAAAATTTCATTGATAGAGTGGAATATGATAATGAATATGGCGATATCAATTATGATGGCAATTGGGGAATATTTGATGATGCAATGGGACGACATTTAATAAAAACTATTGACAATATGCCACAGCCTTTTATTGCATCATGGTTTACATTAAATACTCATGGCCCATTTACAATACCAGAAAAATACAAAGGGAGATATAAATCGAAAGATTTTACAATGAATCAATCGGTAGAATATATGGACGATGTTATGGAAGAGTTTTTCACTTCAGCATCAAAAAAGTCATGGTATAAAAACACTATTTTTATAATAACAGCCGATCATGGTTCTTTAAATGAAGACAACGAGTTTTATAATTCACCAAATACGCTTTATAAGATACCGCTTATTATATATGCTCCAGATGAATCGATAGTTGCAAAAACAGATAGTACAGTAGCATCACAAATAGATATTGCACCTACAATTTTGGGGCTTTTGAATTATAATAAAGCACATGTGTCGTTGGGAAGTGACATATTTGATAAAAGTCGTCCCCATTTTGCTGTAAATTTTGTGAATGGACTTTATCAGATAGTTGAGGATAGGTTCTTGTTGCAGTTTGATGGCAAAAATGCGATTGCACTATATCTTCATGACACCGACCCAACGCTTACAAAAGATGTAAAGGCAAAATATCCAAAAGATGCTGAACGGCTTACGAATCGGATAAAGGCATTTTTGCAACAATATACTCACGGAATACGTGAGAATGAGATGTCAATCAAGAGTTATAAATAAAAAAAACATTATGTTATGAGTGTCATTTATAATCTACGTAGCGGTAAGAACACGAAAGCATTTTATTATATGCGGTGTGTTTTACGGCAAATAATTCCGTCGCTGTTTTATAGGTTACAGCGTAATGGAGAGTTGCGCAAATGTGAGCAACGAGAAGATATTGGCTACATGCGTGATAGGGTTGATTATTATAATAAGTTGCAAAATCATTATGTGTTAGATGATACAGCTAAATCGATACGAGAACTTCGCAAGGGAGGTGCGTCGTCGAGTTATTTTTATGATACAGTAGAGATTGCTCGTTGGTTTCAAAAACAAAGGCGTATTTCTATTGATTGGGGAGATGTGACTTATATCCCCAAACAGCCATCGATAGTAAAAAGTCGTCCGATAGATGGTGATAATGCAAATTCGGTGGTTCTGAAGCTCGATAAGATAAGACATTTTCTCTTTGTAAAAGATAGTAGATTGTGGCACGATAAAAATAATCGAGTTATATTTAGAGGTAAGGTTCCAGGAAAAGAGAAGCGTATTAGATTCTTTAATATGTATTTTGGTAATCCCATGTGTGACCTTGGAGATACAAGTAGGAATGGGAATATAGAATGGCAGACAGGCAAACGAACCCTTGAGGAGCAACTAAAATTTAAATTTATTCTTGCACTTGAAGGGAATGATGTGGCAAGTAACTTGAAATGGATTATGTCATCGGGTTCAATAGCAATTATGCCCCGTCCTGAATATGAGACATGGTTTATGGAGGGACGTTTGATACCAAATGTTCATTATATAGAAATTAAACGAGATTTTAGTGATTTAGAAGAACGCATTAATTACTATTTATTGCATGAATCGGAGTCGCTTGCAATAATTCGTAATGCGAATGAATATGTTGCTCAATTTATGAATCCACGTCGCGAAAAATTAATATCTCTAATGGTTCTAAATAAATATTTGAGCAAGACAGAGTAGCAATAATATGGGAGTACGCACTTAGGGTGCGTAATGTGTGATTTTTAAAAGGTTGATTACGTGGCTGTTAACAGGTGTACGCACAGTACGCAGTGTACGCACCCTTTTATGTACATTGCTGATTTGATGTGTATTACAAATGTAGTAGGTTTTGATAGTGGATTGTTGCGAAAAAATGAATGAATTTTCAACAATTT
>JAVWYO010000096.1:0-7763 GCA_036661515.1 Muribaculaceae bacterium
CTAAATTAGTATTTGTAGATTAGGTTGGTGAGCGTTTGACCTACGGCTTTTAGGGTGGCGGGTGAGATGTTTACCATCGTGTCGTAGGTGGTGTGCCATGCGGGGAAAAAGCCAGTGCCTCCATTTTGATCTATTATGTCGATACATGGTATTCCTGCTCGATTAACAAATACATGGTCGTCGGTTATCGCGCCTCCTACTTCGCTCACAAAATATTCACTATATCCTGCATCTTTTGCTATGTTCCATATCATATTTACCACTTGTGGCGCATAGCCCATCGATAAATATTCTTTTGAAAAACGGGCATTTTTAGCTCCAACCATGTCGAGTAATATGCCGTATTGTGGTGCGTAATCGGGGCGGTGCATGTTTTTTGTCCAATATTGTGTACCAAGAGCCCAAGAGCTTTCGGAATCGGCTCCTCCCGATGAATTTCCCCAATCTTCGGCATCAACAAAGATGATGTCAATACCCACGTTTGGGCTATTAAGTGATATTATACGTGCCAGTTCAAGAAGTACTCCTACGCCACTTGCCCCGTCGTTTGCGCCCATAACGGGTTGTGATTGTTTCGACACGTCGGGGTCGTTATCAGCCCAAGGTCGGCTGTCCCAGTGAGCAATAAAAAGTATTCGCTTTGTGCTATCGGGATTGAACTCTCCAATTATGTTTTTAGCATGCAATATTGTGCCATCAAATGCTGTTAGTTCGGTATCTTGTACCGATACCCATGCACCACGATTACGCAGTTCGGCCTCAAGATATTCACCAGTGCGTCTATGTGCTTCGGTATTTGGAACTCTTGCGCCAAATTCTACTTGCTTGCTTACATAGCTATATGCGCTGTCTTCATTAAAATTTATCTTGTTTTCGGCAACAGCATCAGTGTCGGTGCTACTTTCTTTTTTTGTAGAAGAGCAACTTGCCATAAGAATAAATCCCATTGAAAGGAGTATTAATATATTACGTGATAACATCGTCATTTTTTGTTTATGAAATAATTATTCAAAATTAAGCGAAATTATTCACATTGGAAAGAATTATTCTTACTGATCTCTTTTTTTCGCATAGAGTAGGGCATTTGTGATGATAACTTTGCAGTGTTGATGTAACAAAACAAATATTATAAAAACACTATGGACGATTACGAAGAACAAGAAGAGACGCAACTGTCGGCTGAGGAAACAGAGCAAATTGAAGCAGATGCTAAAGAAGTGAAAATGCCGAGCGATGAGCCGACTAATGAGTTATTTAATTTGATATTTAAAGATGCTCGAATATGCCACTTTGTTGCCGATTTAATTGCTGGTATGAGTGTAGATGATGCAGCAAAGCGCAATTTTGTGCCAACTCAAAATGTATTGCAGATTGATGACGCGATTGCTAAAGAGGTGTGTGATGCAATGAAATGGGCTCCTGAGATGTGGGATAGCGTTAGCAATGCTGTGACTGCTACTTATTATCAAATTATGAATGGAGAATGCTCGGCACCGGTGATTACGTTATTGTGTAAAGGCATTGACTATGATTGTGCTGTGCTTAATGCCGAAAATATGGGATATGTGCGTGGGCGTAATGAGAAGATTGAATTATTAAAACGTAGTAATATGGCTTCATTGTCTAATACTGAAAAACCGCAAAAAAGTGCCACACATTTCACTACTATTTTGGAAAATACACGACGTAGTGTGTGGGACGACTAAAACCGAATAAATCGAAACCATGAAAAACATTTTTATTAATCAAAAATATCAATTTTACTTATGAAAAAATTAACAAACAAAGAAGTTAAAGACTTTAGTTATTATGCTAATATTGCTTGGCAGTGGGTGAAAAGTGAAAAAGGGATTTTTACCATTCTCACAATTTTAGTTCTTATTTCGGCTATTGTGTCGTGTAGTAGTGAATATGCAATGGCGGTAGCTGTAATTGCTGGCGTTGATAATGGCAAACATGTTGTTGGTGGTCCGTTGACTACCGATATAGTACACAACGAAAGTGATTTCTTGCTAAATGAAATAGATCAACGTATCATAAAGATACGTCCAATGGCAACACCTATCGATCAGTTATCGCGTTGGGCTGGCTCAAAACATGCTGGTAGTTTGATAGTCGATTATTATTCAGTGGATACAAAGCCCACTAAGACAACCTTAAAGACTACCTATGTTGAGCCTGTGGCAAGTGCCGTAACATCTGCTGCACAACGCTTAAATATTGACACAGCAAACAATGATATGTTTGAAGTTTCGGAAACGATTTTGATGCAAGGAGTTAGTGGATATGATGAGAGTGGAACTAAAACGTTGCAAAACGATTTGGTGCTATACGTTGTGTCAAAAGAGGAGAATGGTGGGATAAATGTGATAGCAGTAAATGGTAAAAAGATTGGCAACATTGAAAATTGTATTCCTTCACTCGATGAAGGAGTTTCAATGATACGCATGGGGCGTGCCGCTACCGAGCTTGATGTGCAGACATCTCAATTTGAATCTTTACCAATAAAAGCGCAAAATTACTGCCAAATATTCAAAATGCAGATTGAGCAAAGTACCCTTCAAAAAATTGCTAATAAAGAGATTGGCTGGGACTTTAGCGACCAAGAAGAGTCTGCCATCTACGATATGAGAATGGGAATGGAGAAGAATTTTCTATTCGGTGAAAAGCGTAAAATCTACGATTATAAGAAAAAGGAAACGGTGCTTCTCACTGGTGGAATATGGCAACAAGCAGGTAAGTCCTTTACTTATGGCGAAGTAGGATTTACGCAAGATACCATTGTAGATATGATGAAAAAGGCATTTACTGGCAATGCTGGCAATAAACGCAAAGTGCTTATTGGGGGTTCAAATCTTATAGGACGCATCAATAAGATTGAATCGACAAAGATTGTGGCAGCAGGTGACGATGTAGTGAAATGGGGCATTGATTTCTCCGAAATGCGTTCAAAATTTGGTAAATTCTATGTATTGCTATCCGAAGTATTTGATGAATGTGGTATGAGCGATTGTGGTATGGTAATCGACCCTGAATATATTCAAAAGTATAGCCACATTCCATTTGGCACCGAAGCTATCAATCTTAAAGCTGCTGGTATTCGCAATACTGATGCTCTTGTCTTGACAGAAGCAAGTTGCTTAACACTGCGCTATCCCCAAGCTCATATGCGCATTACGATGCAATAGTAACCTATTAAAGCTCAAATTATTTAATTCCGCACATGGTAGTTGCGCAACTACCATGTGCGGAATATTTGTTTTTGTCAAAGCTGTAAAAGAACAACTTATATCTCATCTAATGACAAGCCAGAATAGGTAATATGATAATTTTTTAGTTCATCTGTTGCTTGTAGAAAATGTACGCCTTTATCACGGAGTATATTGAGGTCGATGTTTTCGGTTTTGCGTTTAATCTCAACAATCTGTGCCTGTTGCTCCAGCTCATTAACCAAATCAATCTCATTTTCACCCTTTCGATTCCAGTAGCCACCAATGTGGGTGATATTACCACTTTGAATAAACTTCTTGCGGAAATATTTTTCCAACATTTTGCCGCTGAAAGTTTTGTAATCTCGATCGATGATTGTTTTTAACCCCTCATAATTACCGGCTTCTATCATACAGCCTCTTTCTCCCTATTATAAAATTTCATATCTAAAACGATTAAGAAATATCAAGTTCCGAAATAGCTGTTTCTTAAATGACGATACCAGTAATGTAAAGGCATATAAATAATTTGATAATACGCATTTTTCATGTCAAAATTGCGCTATCTTTGCAGTCGTATAAAATTAATAGATGTCCACGAGAAAAATTAAAACAACTTCTTAGAGCGACTTTTTTTATTATGTTGAACAACGCAACTACTAAGCTCAGCGTTGAGGCTGTTTTGAAAGCAAAAGCTCCACGTTTAGCTAAATTTTTGCCACAGTTTGTCATTAAATGGTTTGAACGCACCATTTGTCAAGATGAACTAAATGGTATATTAGAGCGCCATTCTGGGAAAAGAGGGGTGGAATTTGCCACAGCTATCATCAAGGACTTGAATATAGCGCTTGATATTGAAGGCATAGAAAATATTCCAGCACAAGGCCGATATATATTTGCCTCTAATCATCCTCTTGGTGCACTTGATGGAATCGCCTTAATCTCTTTCTTAGGTGACCGATTTAATAAACGAGTAAAATTTCTTGTTAATGATATTCTTATGAATATTGAGCCCCTAAGAGATGCTTTTTTGCCGATTAATAAGCATGGAGGGCAAGGACGTGAAGCGGTGAGCATTATTAATGACGCATTTGCAAGTGATAATCAAATTGTAACATTCCCTGCTGGACTTTGTTCACGCAATCTACATGGCGATGTAATCGAAGACTTGCAGTGGCAAAAAGATTTTATAACAAAGAGCGTAAAATATCAGCGTGATATTATTCCTGTATATTTTGAAGGATATAATTCGCGTTTCTTTTATAGATTAGGCAAAATACGTAGGCGTTTGGGCTTGAAAATCAATATAGAAATGATATATTTGCCGAGCGAAATATTTAAGAGTCGCAATAAGAGATATGTAATATACTTTGGCAAGCCCATTGCATGGCAAAAGTTTGACGCATCTAAGAGTGCGTTAGACTGGGCTTTAAATGTAAGAGAAACGGTATATAGTTTAAAGTAAAAAACAACTGATGAGCATCATAATGCAAGAAATCATTGCGAAAGTACAAGTAGAATTAATTGAAGCAGAACTATCAAAGAACTGTTTCTTACGACATACGAATAAAGGGGATAATGAGATATATGTTGTTGACGCATTTAGTGCGCCAAACACAATGCGCGAAGTAGGACGACTACGCGAAATAGCATTTCGTAGTGCTGGTGGTGGTACGGGATTAAGTTGTGATGTCGACGAATTTGACACGATGACCCCTCCATGTAGGCAGTTGATTGTGTGGAACCCTAAGGATCGCGAAATAGTGGGTGGATATCGATATATACTTGGTGAAAATATCAAGTTTGATGCTTGTGGGCTCCCTAATATTGCTACCGCTCACATGTTCAATTTCTCGAAGCGATTCCTTGAAGAATTGTTACCTGTAACGATTGAGCTGGGACGCTCGTTCGTGACGCTTGAATATCAATCAACAAAACTTGGAGCAAAAGCCTTATATGCCCTTGATAATTTGTGGGACGGACTCGGTGCATTAATGGTTGAACATCCGCAAATAAAATATCTATTTGGAAAGGTAACCATGTATCCAAGCTATTCTATTGAGGGACGAAACATGCTACTTTACTTCCTTAACCTATATTTTCCAGATGTCGATAAATTGGTAACACCTATTATCCCGCTTGAAACAAATGCCGACATTAAAGAAATGGAAAAAATATTTTGTGGCAATGACTTTAAAGAGGATCATAAGGCACTTAATCAGCATATTCGTGAGCTTGGATACAATATCCCACCACTCATTAATGCTTATATGAATTTATCGCCTACGATGAAAATGTTTGGTACAGCTATTAATTATGAATTTGGTAATGTTGAAGAGAGTGGAATCCTTGTTTCAATAGCCGACATAGTTGAAGAGAAAAAGAGCCGGCACATAAGTTCGTACGAAAAAAACGAATAACAACTAATAGAAAATATTGTGAAAATCAACAATGCAAAATTTGTAATTCTGAAATATACTATCGCTATTTGCGTTGTATCTTTTTGTGGTATATTCAGTGTTAAGGCAGAATATCCAATAAACTATAACGCATCAATTATTGCAAATGCGGGAAGTGGTGACTTTGCGCCTTATTACATGGCATCTAATGTTCATGGTATTCTCACACAACCATTCTCTACACTTATTCGTGCTGGTGTCAATCGTAATATGTCGAAAGCCTCACGCTTTAGCTATGGCTTTGGCGCTGATATAATTGGCGGTTACACATCACGCACATTATATAGCTATTACAACGTAGATAATAATGCATTAAATACACATAGCACTGGACCATCGACGATATGGATTCAACAACTATATGGTGAAGTGAAATATCGAGGAGTATTCCTTACACTTGGACTGAAAGAACAAAATTCAACATTACTTAATCAGCAACTAAGTAGTGGTGATATGACATCATCGGGCAATTCACGCCCTATGCCAGGAGTGAGAGCTGGATTTATTGATTTCCAAAATATTCCATTCACAAATGGTTGGGTGCAAATAAAAGGGGAACTTGCATTCGCTAAGCCCACTGATTCTTCATGGCTTGAAAATCATTATAATTATCTAAATTATTTTATAACTACAAAGTCATGGCATAATTACAAGCAAATATATTTTCGTACGAAGCCCACTGAACGATTCTCGGCAACAATTGGTATGCAAGCTGCAGCGCAATTTGGGGGTACATATAGGCAATATATTAATGGCGAAATGACGAGTGAAACCAAAATAGATTTAGGTATTAAAGACTTTTTTAAAGCATTAATTCCAATGAGTGGGTCATCGGGCAAACTTAAAGGTGATTCTGTCTATTATGCAGGTAATCACATTGGTTCTTGGGATTTTGTGGGAGAATATCGATTAAGAAACAATGATGTCATAAAAGGTTACGTGCAATTCCCGTGGGAAGATGGCTCTGGAATAGGGAAATTAAATGGATTTGACGGGCTATATGGAATAGAATATCGTAGTGCAAAGCCACAAATTGTGAGTGGCGCAGTAATTGAATATATTGACTTAACAAATCAGAGCGGTCCCTTGCACTGGGCTCCAGCCGACCGCGAATCTACACCAATCGTAAACCCAGCCACAGGAGCCGACGAATATTATAACAATTACATGTATAATGGTTATCAATATTATGGAATGTCAATAGGTTCACCATTTGTGAAATCGCCATTATACAATCGCGACGGATATATGCGCTACACCGATAATCGTATTCGTGGATTTCATGCAGGAATTTCGGGTAATATCATAGCACCACTTCAATATAGGATGCTGGTTTCTTATCGTAGCTCGCTTGGCACACCATTTATCCCTGCAATAGAAAAGCGACACAATACGTCATTCATGCTCGAAGGATTATACACATTACCCAAATTGCCCGAACTATGTTTTAAAGGGCAGATAGCATTTGACAAAGGCACACTATATGGTGATAACTTCGGCGTATTGTTATCGATAACGTATCGAGGGCTAATTAAACTTTAAGTAATTATGAAACATATATTTAGTGTTATAGCAAGTCTCGCAATCCTCTTAATGAGTAACATTTCGTGTACTCATAATAATGGCGATATAGGTCCACTATTTGGAAACTGGAAAGTAACGACAATAGAAATAAACGATAAAATCGACCACGCTTATCAAGGTAACCTCTTCTTCGAATTTCAAAACGATGTAACGGGCATGAAAGTAGTATATGATAATCATAACGTTGCCGAATCCTACGGACAGTGGAAGCTTACCGATAAAAAACTATTAATCATCTATGATGATAAAATATTACCACCACTCTTAGAATCGCATATGTGCCAAGGCACAAATATATGTGAAGTAATAACGCTTACGAATAAAAACTTCAAATTCCGCTTAGTAACCCCTCACGACACCTACACCTACACTTGCGTGAAGTGGTAACCTATCTACGTTTCCCCTCGCAAAACTGCCATCTAAAGTTTTTATATCGACACAAATAAGGTTTAATTCCTAAAATGTCAAAATAAATTGCGATATTTGACTCTAAATAATTTGATTGCTAATA
>JAVWYO010000097.1:0-7673 GCA_036661515.1 Muribaculaceae bacterium
TTGCCTATCGCATAGATACCAATATCTTTTAATAGTTTGCCTGACCGTCCGGTTGTTGGTTGTACTGACACTTTTTATTTCGTAGTGATATATATTTTCATGGCAAAGCTACATAAAATATATTAGTAAATCAATAGTAAACTAAATTTCCCAAAAGCGCAGATATTTTAGCAGTTCTTAAGATTGAATATGAGACAAGTTCTTAGTCTTTTAGAATAGCGGCTAAAAACTCATCAAAATTTGCAAATTCAGCGGTGTGGTTAGCCTTCCACCCATCATAAATGCCACCAACTTGCATATTTACATGTGTCATAAAGTGTGGATATTTCTCACATCCATCGTTTGGCAAGAAGAGCCCAAATTCCTCTTTAAAATCTTCTAATACAGGCATTCTTTTCAAGTTTTTTATAATACTTTTTCCGAATAAAATTGCCTCATTAATCTGTTCTTTTTTCCGCCGGTTATAATATTCATCAATCGTACATTTTACCCTGCAAGGCATGCCAACCGCCACAGAATTTGAAGGAATGTCCTTAGTTATAATTGAGCCAGCACCTATTATACAATTATCACCAATTGTAACGCCTTTAAGTATAGTGACATTCATGCCAAAGCACACATTATTACCAATCTTTACTTGCCCGCTACTTGCTACAAAATCGTTGTATAGCTTTTTAAAGACAAAAGTTCCATAATCGTGAGTCAGTAATGTAAAATGATCGTTTATATCAACATCATTCCCAATTTCAACAAGAGATGGTCGTGTAATATCTATTAATGTGTGTTTAGGTGCTCTAATATGCACATTGTCGCCAATTGTAACGCCTTTAGAGCGCAAGAATTTCACATATCGTTCGGACGATTGCAGATATATGCGCCGTGATATATATCCTTTTATTCTATTAAATGTTGAGACTATCATATCTAAAAAATTTACCCTAATATTTGTAACCGTTTATAAAGCCTACACACATAGGACGTTTGGGATTATTATTTAACCGTTGCTCTTGATTTGTAAAGATAAATACTTTGCAGAGACACACCAAATATATGATACAAAATATTTTGTTGAGAAAAAAACGTGGCTGGGAGTGGGATTTTTCGATGTTGTTAGCTACTTTTGTCAAACGAATTTTAATTAAAATATTAGGCTTATGTTTTTGCCATTCACTATATCTCCTATTCAATTATTGCTATTAGGATTGTCTTTGATTTTTACTATCTTTTTGCTGAGCTGGTATTTTACTTGTTTCCGAGCTTTACCTCGCTATCGCAAGAGTTTGCGTAATGACGAAATCGATTATAGCAATGAACAGCCTGCGGTGTCAATAATTGTGTATGCAAGCAATGAAGAGGAAAATATAATAAATAATCTGCCTATTATTTTATCTCAAGAATATCCACAATATGAGGTGATTGTGGTAAATGATAGCTCTACTGATAATTCTGCTGATGTGCTTTCGGCAATGGAGGCTCAATATGAGAATCTTTATCAAACGTTTGTGCCAATAGATACGCGAAATTTATCGCGTAAAAAGCTATCACTTACTCTTGGAATCAAGGCTGCTAAATATGATATTATATTGACTACGACGGCTAATTGCCAGCCACAAAGTAATCAATGGCTTGCATTGATGATGCGTAACTTTAATGATTATACCGATGTGGTGATTGGGTATTCTCATAAAGATTATAATGCCGATAGAAGTGGTGGTAAGTGGTTTAGGAGCTATGATACGGTAATGAGTGCGAGTTTATATTTATCGTATGCTCAGCGAGCAAAGCCTTATAGAGGTGATGGGAATAACTTGGCATATAGGAAGCATCTATTTTTTGATAATAAGGGCTTTTCTAATTCATTAAATTTGCATTTTGGTGATGATGATTTATTTATTAATCAAGTAGCTACACGCTATAATACGCGTATAGAGCTTTCTGCTGATAGCCAAATAATTACAAAGTATGATGATATTGCATCGACGCATCATGAGCTAAAAATGCGCTATGACTTTACTGCAAGGTATCTTAACACGTCGGCAAAGATAATGGCATCTATGGCATCAATGTCGTTTTTGGGGCTAACGCTTTCTTGCGCAGCCATAGTAGCTCTTGGTATTACAAATATTATTACTATATCGATAGCATCGCTTTTGTGGATTGGCACCGTAATCGCTCAAATAATAATATTTAGAGCAAACGCATCGGTGTTACAAGCTCCTCGCTTGCTGTTTTGTATCCCATTTTATGCTATTATGCGTCCTTTTATCAATTTTAGATATAAGCTACAAGAACGAAGCACCCGCAAATGCAACTATACGTGGCAACGTCGTCAGTAATCCATAAAAAAGCAGCCCTTTTAGAGAACTGCTTTAGTCAATTATCGCAACGTTGCGATTTATGTGGGAAGGTTAAGGCTAATATTCCTCTTCGTTGAAGAAGAAATCCTCCTTACTGGGATAATCAGGCCAAATGTCTTCAATACATTCATAGGTATCACCCTCATCTTCCATTTCTTGCAAGTTTTCTATGACTTCAAGCGGAGCACCGGAGCGCATCGCAAAGTCTATAAGTTCTTCCTTGGTAGCAGGCCAAGGTGCATCTTCAAGTTTTGAAGCTAATTCTAAAGTCCAATACATATCTAATAATCTTAATTAATTCTGCGCTATATTTTGCGCAAAAATAGTACAATATTTCTTATTAGCAATCTTTATCCCAGAAAATTTCTTCGATTTGATTTTGAACGTTAGTAAAACGAGCTAAAACGAAGAAGAAATCGCTAAGACGATTTAAATATGTAATTATATTATTATCGACATATACAGTATCGGCAAGAGCAATCACTCGACGCTCGCACCGCCTTGTTATTGTGCGACAGATATGAGCCATTGAAGAAACGGAATTTCCACAAGGGAGTACAAAATTACTTAGAGGAGGCAGTTCTTCGTCTAAGCGGTCGATGACTTCTTCCATCTTTGCAACGTCGGCATGAGAAAGCCCTTTGGTCTCTATCCTACTATTCATGGGGTTGTCGGTGGCTAAATATGCTCCAATGTTGAATAGCTTATTTTGAACAATCCTCAAAAAGTCGCTAATTCCAGTATGTAACTTAGAGGTTGTGGTTAGATAACCAATAACTGAATTTAATTCATCAACAGTGCCATAGGCTTCGAGACGAATATCAGTTTTCATTACTCTTTTCCCTCCTACAAGCGAGGTTGTACCATTATCGCCTGTCGTTGTATAAACATTGCTTTTTTTCATAACATGGGATTTAATTTATTTAATTCATTGATAAACTCATCAATGCTGGTCACAATTATTGAACTATTTAGTGCATTGCTACGTGCAAATGGTGACTGAGCAGTGATTTTTATTTGATTTATGATATTATCATATATTCCATTAATATTAACAACAATAATCTTGCGTCGTTCATCGGCCTCGACAACAAATTGGGAAAGTGTTGACATCCATTCGTCAATAGTGCCTATGCCTCCTGGTAAAACGATAAATATATCGCCAAGTTCAATCATCTTTGCTTTTCGCTCGCACAAGTCGGCAGTAAATATTAATTTATCATTAAGCTCATCGGCACGATTTTTAAAACGTTCGGGAATTACACCTATTATTGTGGCGCCACAATTCTTGGCATATAAGGCAGCAATGTGCATCATTCCTGCATCTACACCACCATAGACGAGCGAATGGCGATTCTCGCCTATCCACTCGCCTACAACCTTAGCCGTATCTTGAAAAGCATTGTCTAAGTTATCTCTTGACGAACAATATAATACTATATTCATTTAAAAATTGCATTGAAATTGTCGTCTCAAAGTTATACATTTTTTAGGATTAACGAAATATTTCCGTAATTATTTCTTTTCCATACGCGAGGCATCATCATTACTTTCAATTTTCCGCTCTTTAAATAATTTTCCGGCATTGAAATTATATGTTACAGTAGCTCTAATCGTTAGCGGATTTTTCATTTTATATAATCGAGTGAAATCATCACCTAATCCTTTTATAACAAAATCACGACATAAAAAATCTCTTGTTCCAATTGATGCCACCCATTTATTTTTATTAAATGCCTTCTTTAGTGTTATACCACAATTGACATTAGGCTCTATTTCAAGGTTTGCCTGTCGCACACGATTTTGATAAAAAACACTTGCTTCAATAAAGAAGTTATGAGGTAGTGTAAAATTCATCGATAAGTTTGCAAATAGATAATTTGAATTTATTGTTTCGGCAGTAGAGCTTTCTTTTTGAGAGGAACGAACATAAGTAATATTTGCCGTAGTATTCCACCACTTAGTAATATCAACAGGAGCGTATACCGATATAGAGAAATTTTTCCACGTAGCTTGATTAGCAAATGTGAGGTTCATATATCTTGGATCGCTTGAATCGGAAACAAATACTTGGGTAATGGCATTATCAACCTGAGTATAATTTAAAGATAGTGAGTACTTATAAGCGAAGGCAAAATCAAGTCCTGCTGAATTGGAATAAGCAGGCTTTAATAATGGATTACCTATCTGATAAGAGTAGTCAGAGATTTGCATTCTTACAGGATTTAATGCCCAAAAACTTGGACGACTTATCTGTCTTGAATAACGCGCATTGACACTGTAATCACCTTTTTTAGTAAAAGAATAGTTGATGTTAGCATTAGGAAACAGGTCGAAATAGCTTTGGTCGATGTAGCTACCTTCTCCAGTAGCTTTTGTGTATTCACCACGCAACCCAGCATTTACCGAAACTCTACCATACGTAGCATTTGCTATTGCATAAATAGCTAAAATATTTTCATTATACTTCACATCGTAGTTATACTTTGTTGATGGTATCCAAGAGCTATTTTTTAAATAATCGTAATAGGCACTATTATTCATGTTATTAAACGTGTATTTAGCACCAGCTTTAATTTTCCACTTTTTGCTAAGCAATTGATCAAGGTCGAGACCAGCATTAAGGACATTATATCTTGCTGAAACATCATTACGAAAAGTAGAGTCCGACTCTACCGGCTTAGTAATTAGAGAATAATTATTAGCATTGCTTTTATTGTCATCGTAAATATAATTAGCAAGGAATTTCAGAGTAGAGCCAAGCGTATCAATTTTATGAATATAATTGAAGCGAGCGTTTATATTTCCACTTGCGTTTTTAGTATTATAATTGCTTAACGTTGATCTAATGACTGACTGGGTATGAAAATCGGAGTTTGTCGTAAGAATATTTTTTTCGTCATTCAACGTATATTCCACCTCAGCCCCCACAGTATTTTTTTTATCAATATCATAGAATGCACCAAAAGTGATACCCCCATAAACACTTCCGTTATTTTTATTTTCACTATTTGAAAACAGTTTTGAGTTTATGGCACTATATTCTGTGCTTTCTGTGGCTCTCCAAATTGAACGAGGATCATAGCTCCACCATGTGCTTGCATTTATAGCCCATTTGCCAAAATTATAGTTTAATCGAGCATGAGGATTAAGTGAAATTTGGTCTTTTCCAAATTTTGTATTTAGCCCAGCACTCCCCATCATGCCAATACTACGATTTTTCTTTAGAGTAATTTTGATAATACCACCTTGGTTATCGGCACTATACTCAGCCCCAGCGTTTGGAATTATTTCAATTTTACTCATATCTTCAGCTGTTAGCGATTTCAAGTAATTCATTAGCTGTTCATCGCTCAGCTTCATCTCCCGATCGTTTATATATACTTTTGTGCCACTTTGCCCATTAATTGAAATTTTATCATTGCTTATCCACACTCCAGGTGCTTGTTTTAGGAGGTCTTCACCATCTTTGCCGATTGTTGTAGGAAGATCCTCTACATTCACCACAAACCGATCGGCCTCACGGCGAATTGCAGATGCTTTCACTTCAACTTCTTTCATCATCACCGATGACTTTCCGAGAGTTATAGTTCCTAAATCAATTTCTTTATTAGCTATCGAAAGTTGCTCATTGTAAGGCGATAACCCCATAGAAGAAATCTTCAAGGAATATTCCCCACTATGTACTTCAATATTGAAACACCCTTTAATGTTGGTTGTAGCTCCAGCAATCTGCTTATCGGCTTGTAAAATCACTAAAGTGGCAAATTCTACTGGCTCACCACCTTCATTAACAACACACCCCTTAACATTAGCCGCATTTATGCTTGACATAGTTGCAATAAAGGCACAGAATAGGATTAGAGTAATTCTCAAAAATTTCATTTTAATATATGTTTTTATTGTAGCGAAAAATCGCCTTTAAGTTAATATCTACTTATTAGACGATGTATCTTGGCAAAACGTTGCAAAGATAGATGTTTTTTTTATTCTTATAAGCGATTATATAAATCGAGCAAGTGTCGTAAGATGCGTTTATAATATCTTCTTTGTTGTCGCATAGCTATAATAAGGAGAATACATACTATAAGAGAGGCTATTGCAAAAGAGATATAATTGAAGTTTATATTTAATAGATAATTATAAATTGCAACTGAAGTTATAGATATCGCTATGGTGATAATATTTACCAGTATCCCATATTTTTGTATAAACTCATTACTCTGCTCAATTTTTGTAATTCGAATTTCAAGCCATGACTTTACGGGCATATCAAATGAGTAATGGTTTATTTTACGTGTCGAACAAATCAAAAAGATGAGGCATACAGATATAAATATTATCAATATTGATTGATATATGACTAAATTCTCATTGCCATTAATCCCTGTAATTATTTTCCAAAACAAAAAGATTATGACCAATATTGCGACATAAATTAATATCCAATTTGGATAAATTACGCTCATCGATTTTCGTGCACTATTTACAATTTTCGCACTTAATTCTTTATCAGAAAGATTCTTTATATCTTTATCAATACCACATTTCCATATTTCGGTAGGATTAAATTTTTTCATATTATATATTATTTAATTTTCGTTTTAGTTCCTTTTTAGCTCTATTAATTCTCACGCCAACATTGCTAATGCTAATTCCAAGTATTGATGATATATCATTGTAGCTTTTTCCCTCCATATATAGCAACATTATTGATTTGTCAATTTCATTCAGCTTGCGTAATGCTTCCACGAGATTATTATAATTTACGTCATATTCAATTTCGTCATCATCATCGCCATCATCATCTTGCTCTTCATGCGATATGGTAGCAGAATCGGTAACGATAAAATGGACATCTTTTCTAATCTTTGATATAGAAGTATTAATAGCAACCGCATATATCCATGAGCCAATCTTAGATTTATCATTTAATTTAGGAAAAGACCTCCATAATTGATATACAACTTCTTGGAAATTGTCTTCTCTATCTATGGTAGATTTGAAATAAATAAGATTTACTTTGTGAATAATACCTTGATAAGAGGATAGAATTTTAAGGAAATCTTCTTGCTTTGCTTTCATGCTTGATAATTTAATTTGCTATATAGTCGAGCATTTATCTTTTTTATTACAAAAATATGCGATTTATTTAATTTTCCTACTATACATAGGTTCGCACTATTTGTTGAATGAATTACATAAAATGAAATAGCCAGAGCATCACTGCTATGGCTATTCCATTTAAAAAATCTAATACAATTTAATTTTAGAGTTTTGAGAGTGAGCTACGAATTATACGCAACGAGCATCCAC
>JAVWYO010000098.1:0-7622 GCA_036661515.1 Muribaculaceae bacterium
CCTATTTCACTAACAATTAGTTATTTAGAGCTTACCCTCGACAGCTGCCTGTGCCGCAGCAAGGCGTGCTATTGGGACGCGGAATGGACTACATGAAACGTAGTTCATGCCAAGATTAGCGCAGAATTTAACTGAAGATGGCTCTCCTCCATGTTCGCCACAAATACCAACTTTGAGATCGGGTTTTGTTAAGCGTCCTTTCAATGTTCCCATTTCAACTAATTGTCCAACACCTTCTTGATCAAGAATTTCAAATGGATCGGTTTTGATAATCCCTAATTCTTTATATGCTTTTAAGAACTTAGGAGCATCATCACGAGAATATCCAAATGTCATTTGTGTTAAGTCGTTTGTACCGAAAGAGAAGAAATCGGCAATGGTTGCAATTTTGTCAGCAATAAGGGCTGCACGAGGGACCTCAATCATTGTACCTATTTTGTATGCAATAGTTTCGCCTCTTTCTTCAAATACTTTTGCAGCTATTGTCCTAATAATGCCAGCTTGACGTTCAAGTTCCTTTACTGTACCAACCAATGGAATCATGATTTCGGGGTGAACATCAATACCTTTAGCCTTGACGTTTAATGCTGCTTCGATTATTGCGCGAGCTTGCATTTCTGTTATTTCGGGATAAGTATTACCAAGACGGCATCCACGATGTCCGAGCATAGGATTAAATTCTTCAAGGCTATCGCATATACTCTTAACTCGTTCTATAGAAATGCCCATTTCGTTAGCAAGTTCTTTTTGAGTTGCAAGTTGATGAGGAACAAATTCATGCAATGGTGGGTCAAGTAATCGGATAGTAACGCCAAATCCATCCATCGCTTCAAAAATTCCTTCAAAGTCGCTACGTTGCATAGGTAGTAATTTCTTTAATGCCTCACGACGTCCCGATTCATTGCTTGAAAGAATCATTTCACGCATAGATTTGATGCGGTCACCTTCAAAGAACATGTGCTCAGTACGGCAAAGGCCAATACCTTTAGCTCCAAATTTGCGAGCTACAAGAGCATCTTTTGGAGAATCAGCATTTGTGCGTACATCGACTTTCGTATATTTATCAGAAAGAGTCATTATGGCTGCAAAATCGCCTGAAAGTTCAGCAGCAACAGTCGAAACTAATCCATCATATACTTCGCCAGTACTACCGTTTAAAGAAATCCAGTCACCTTCATTAAATAATTTGCCGTCCATTTCAACGGTCTTAGCTTTGTAATCTACTTTTATTTCTCCAGCACCTGATACGCAGCATTTACCAATTCCTCGTGCAACAACTGCTGCATGAGATGTCATACCACCACGAGCTGTTAAAATTCCTTGAGCTACATTCATTCCTCGAAGATCTTCGGGAGATGTCTCAATACGTACCATGATTACTTTCTTCTTATTTTCAGCCCATTCTTCGGCATCATCTGCAAAGAATACGATTTGTCCCGTAGCAGCTCCTGGAGAAGCTGGAAGACCCTTAGCAACGACCTTTGCATTTTTCAATGCGCTTTTATCAAATACTGGGTGAAGAAGTTCATCAAGTTTTTGAGGTTCCATGCGTCTTAGTACTGTCTTTTCATCAATTTCACCAGCACGAAGCATGTCCATAGCAATTTTTACCATAGCAGCTCCTGTGCGCTTTCCGTTACGGGTTTGTAGTAACCAAAGTTTATTGTCTTGAATTGTAAATTCAAGATCTTGCATATCTTTGAAATAATCTTCAAGCTTTTGCTGAGTCTTAATAAGCTCGGCTGCACAAATAGGCATTGATTCTTCAAGAGAAGGGTAGTTAGTAGCGCGATCCTCTTCAGATATTCCTTGAAGAGTAGCCCAACGACGAGAACCTTCAATAGTGATTTGTTGAGGTGTGCGCACACCAGCAACTACATCTTCAC
The DNA here is from genome assembly GCA_036661515.1 of Muribaculaceae bacterium. GTDB lineage: Bacteria > Bacteroidota > Bacteroidia > Bacteroidales > Muribaculaceae > HGM05232. Next base: position 1,887 of record JAVWYO010000098.1, read on the forward strand.
CTTGTGCATTAATAAGGTATTCACCATTAAATATATCTTCGCCAGTGGCTGCATCACGAGTAAAAGCTACACCAGTAGCCGATGTTCCACCCATGTTACCATATACCATTGCTTGAACACTAACGGCTGTTCCCCATTCTTCTGGGATTTGATTCATGCGTCGATATAGAATTGCTCGTTCGTTCATCCAGCTATCAAAAACTGCGGTGATTGCTCCCCAAAGTTGCTCCCATGCACTTTCTGGAAAATTTCTTCCAGTAGTTTTAAGTACAGCGGCTTTGAATAGTTTTACGAGTCCCTTAAGATCTTCAACAGAAAATTCGGTATCAAGTTTGATGCCTCTATCTTCTTTCATCTTTTCCATTACTTCCTCAAATGGGTCAATGTCATTCTTGTTTTTTGGCTTCATACCAAGAACTACATCACCATACATCTGAACGAAACGACGATAGCTATCCCATGCAAAACGAGCATTACCCGATTTAGCTGTTAAAGCTTCAACGACTTTGTCGTTCATACCGAGATTAAGGACAGTGTCCATCATACCAGGCATAGAAACGCGTGCACCAGAACGAACTGATACTAACAAAGGATTCTTTGCATCATCAAATTTATTCCCAGTTAAGTCTTCTACATGCTTGATTGATGCTCTTACTTCATCTTCAATCAATTTTATTACGGCATCTTTACCATCTTTATTATAAGCAGTACAAACTTCGGTAGTGATTGTAAATCCTGGAGGAACTGGCACTCCAATAAGGTTCATCTCAGCAAGATTAGCCCCCTTACCGCCAAGGAGATTTTTCATATCGGCACGGCCTTCTGCTTTGCCATTACCGAACGTGTAAATTCTTTTCATTAAATTAATAATTTTAAAATTCGTTATATATTCTTTTTTTTCAATGTTTAATCACAGAATGCAAATATATATTAATTGGGCTAATTATAAAATTATTTCAATAGAAAAATGCAATCAAATTCATTTCCTATCTCGATAATGTGATTCAAACGAAAGAAATATGTACTTTTGCGTAGTATTAATTGACAAAATGAAATATAAAAGTGAGAAAACGAAAAATATTACCTCTATATGAAGGGGTTGAAATAATAGATGTCGCAGCTGAGGGTAAAAGCATTGCAAAGGTTGATGAAATGGTCATATTCATTCCTTATGGTGCGCCTGGAGATGTTATTAATTTAAAATTAGATAAGAAAAAGAAGAGCTATGGAGAGGGACATATTGAAAGAATGTTAACGCCATCTCCTATGCGTGTCACTCCTTTTTGTGAACATTTTGGAATATGCGGAGGATGTAAATGGCAACATTTACCATATGAATTTCAATTAAAATGTAAGCAACAACAAGTGGTTGATGCTCTTGAACGCATTGCAAAAGTAAAACTTCCTACAATTACTCCAATCTTAGGCTCTGAAAATACTACACATTATAGAAATAAACTTGAGTTCACTTTTTCAAATAAGTCGTGGCTCACTTTTGAGCAGATGAGAAATGAAGAAGAATTTACTGATCGTGACGCGCTTGGATTTCATATACCTGGTGCGTTTGATAAAGTTCTCGATATAAAAAAATGCTGGCTTCAAGACGATGTGTCTAATGAGATACGTATTTTTATACGCGATTATGCAAAGTCGAAAAATTATTCTTTTTTTGATTTAAGAGCGCAGGTAGGGCTCATGCGCACTATGATGGTGCGTATTTCAAGTACTGGTGAAATTATGCTTATTGTTATGTTTGCCGAGAACGATTTGGTAAAAATTACTGATGTAATGAGTGCAATTAAAGATAAGTTTCCTCAAATTACCTCATTATTATATGTAATAAACCAAAAGGCAAATGATACTATTGGTGATCAAAAAATAATTACATTTAATGGTAAGGATTATATTGAAGAAAAAATGGAGGACTTGAAATTTAGAGTAGGTCCCAAATCTTTTTATCAAACAAATTCACATCAAGCCTATGAATTATATAAAGTAGCACGCCGAATTGCTCATTTATCGGGTAATGAACTTGTCTATGACTTATATACAGGTACAGGTACTATTGCTAACTTTGTTGCTAACAATGCTAAAGGTGTTGTTGGAATTGAATATGTTCCTGAGGCCATTGAAGATGCTAAATTAAATTCTGAGATAAACGGTATAAGTAATACTAAATTCTTTGCAGGAGATATGAAAGATGTGCTTACTGCCGAATTTGTTGCTGAACATGGCTACCCCGATGTGATGATAGTTGATCCGCCACGCGCAGGAATGCACGAAGATGTTGTAAATGTTATCCTTGAGGCAAAGCCAAAGACAATAGTTTATGTGAGTTGTAATCCAGCTACGCAGGCACGTGATTTGGCTTTAATGGATAGATTATATGAGGTGGTAGAAGTACAACCAGTAGATATGTTTCCTCATACGCATCATGTAGAGAATGTCGTAGGACTTAAACTACGGTAAAATGTGTTACTGATTCCCTATATTTGAATTATAATATAGGGGATTATTTGTAACATTTTCGCCCAAAAATGGTGGTAATGAATATTGATATTCACTATAAGGAATTTCTATTTCAGCAATGATAAGACCTTCAAGTTCACTATGGAATACATCTATTTCCCAGCGATTTCCATCAAACATAACGATATTACGTGTCTTATCAATTAATGGCTTTACACACAATTCATTTAGCATAGTTTTAGCATCGTTAGCGGGGATTTTATATTCAAATTCACTTCGAGTGTCATTAGTTGTTAAGCCCTTGATGGTGATATATCCTTCATCGTCACATAAACGCACTCTTACTGTTCTATTTTTGTCACGAGAAATGTACCCTTGAATAATATGTAGCTCTTTGGTTATAAGAGATATATATGAGTCATTAATTACTTTATATTTATGTTCTATTTCTATTGCCATTAGAATTAAGAGTAAAAAAATTAAATTAGAGTATTCTTAATGAATAATTATGAGTTACTGAACATGAATGATAGCATTATTTTCAGTACATTTGCAAAATTAATTCTATATGTTGATAATACAACAACAATAGCTAATAAATTATTAATGTTGAAGAAGACTTTTATTTTTGTTATAACACTTATTGTAATTTTACTGACAAGCGTTGACGCTCAAAGTCAAGTGAAAAGGACAAACATTAAAGGAGTCGTTAGAGACTCTTTGACACACGAGACTCTCCCTTTTGTTGCTGTGTTCTTAAAAGGGTCTGATAAAGGAGCATTAACCGATGCTGATGGTAATTTTTATATTTCGACTACTGTAAACTTTATTAATCTAAGTATATCAACTATAGGTTATAGGGATAAAGAGGTGTTTATACACAAGGGTAAAGACAATAATATAACCGTAGAATTGGTTCCCACAGGCGTTTCGCTAAAGGAGGTCGTCATTAAGCCCAAGAAGGAGAAATATTCAAAGAAAAATAACCCAGCGGTGGCATTTGTTGAGAAACTCATGGCTCGTAAACATAGAGATGATCCCAAAAATCATGAATTCTATAATTATGATAAGTATGAGAAAATGACATTTGCGTTGAATGATTTTTCAGAAAAGCAAAAGAAAAATTGGTTGATGAAAAAATTCAAGTTCATTTTTGAATATCTCGATACGTCAGAAGTGTCAGGAAAGCCAATATTGCCAGTATCTGTTAAAGAAAAGATTTCACAATACCATTATCGTAAAAGACCTTCGAGTGAAAAGGAATCAATAAATGGTATAAAACGAGCAGGTATAGATGAAATATTTGATGAAGAAAGTGTGCAACGTTTTGTAGAAGATATATTTCGTGAAGTAGATATATTTGGAAATGATGTATCGATATTGCGTAATCGCTTCGTCAGTCCTCTTTCAAATATAGGTACTAATTTTTATAAATATTATCTAAACGATACAATAAATATAGATGGAGTAAAATGTATTGAACTTAGTTTCTCGCCCCACACGCCACAATCGTTTGGATTTCTTGGCCGTATTTATGTGCCACTTGGTGATACTACTATGTTCATAAAAAAAGTAAAGCTGAATGTACCGAAGTCGATAAACTTGAATTACGTACAAAATATTTTTATTGAGCAAGATTTTATTCGTGCTGATGATGGTACGAGGATAAAGACTAAAGATGACATGACAGTGGAATTCCAAATATTGCCATCAACTCAAGGACTATACGCAAGGCGATATACCTCTTATCGAGGACATAACTTTGCGCCCGCAACCGATATGACAATTTTTAGTAAAGAGGGTGCTCAGATAGTTCAAGACGATGCTGAGTTACAGCCCGATGAGTTTTGGAAAGAGAATAGGCAAGTCCCAATAAAAAAGAGTGAAAATTCATTGACAAAATTACTTGCACGCTTGCGCGAAGTACCAGTATTTTATTGGACTGAAAAGATTGTGACAATATTAGTTTCGGGATACATTACCACTGACGGCGAGAATAGTAAAATTGATATAGGGCCAATGAATACCTCTATCAGTGGTAATTCAGTGGAGGGTGCTCGATTTAGAGTTGGTGCTATTACTACGGCGAACCTAAATCCACATATATTTGCACGAGGATATGTGGCCTATGGAACTAAAGATAAGAAGTTGAAGTATAGTGGCGAATTAGAATATTCATTTAATAAAAAGGAATATCATTCACGCGAGTTCCCAATTCACTCTATCAAATTATCGCATAAATATGATGTTGACCAACTCGGACAGCACTATATATTTACTAATATGGATAATATCTTTCTATCGTTAAAACGAAAAGACGATGTAAAAATGACATATCAAAGATTGACGAAGTTGGAATATTTAATGGAGCGGAAAGGGGGCTTTTCGATATCAGTGGGGCTTAATCATGATCTTCAAGAGGCTACACGCTGGTTGCCATTTGAAGATGGATATGGGAATGTATATAAAAATTATCAAGAATCTTCTATTAATGTGCAATTGCGTTATGCACCAGGAGAGAAATTCTATCAATCAAAGACTAATCGTTATCCGATAAATCTTGATGCTCCAGTCTTTGTACTCAGCCACACATATGCTCCTAAAGGGGTGTTTGGTAGCAAATTTACAATAAATAAGACAGAGATAAGTATTCAAAAACGTTTTTGGTTGTCCGCTTTTGGATATACCGATATAAGAATAGGAGGAGGTAAAATATGGAGTGAAGTACCTTATCCAAACTTGTTATTACCTAATGCAAACTTATCATATACGATACAACCAGAGTCTTATGCAATGATGAATGCAATGGAATTTGCAAACGATCAATATCTATCTTGGGACTTAACATATTGGGCAAATGGTGCGTTATTTAATCGAATTCCACTTATAAAATACATGAAGTTGCGAGAGGTTGTTTCCTTTAGAGGGCTTTATGGCTCATTGCAGGATAAAAATAATCCAGAATTTAATAATAATCTTTTTCGCTTCCCGATGGATGCTCGTTGCGAGCCAATGGGTAAAATGCCGTATATGGAATTTGGTGTTGGTATTGATAATATTTTTACAATTCTTCGACTTGATTATGTGTGGCGGTTAACTTATAGGGATAAGCCGGGAGTTGACCTAAGTGGATTACGGATTCAGTTGCACTTTACATTTTAGGATATTTCGAATCAAAATAAAACAATAATAGCTATCAAAAACTCACTTTGATAGCTATTATTGTTTTAATCGACAAAACGTTTTAAAATATCATTGTAGGCATCA
>JAVWYO010000099.1:0-7497 GCA_036661515.1 Muribaculaceae bacterium
AACCATTATACATACCACATGTTATGCCATTATTTATTGATTTATATCCTTGATTAGCTACATTATTAGCTACACACAGAGAATTAGCATTGCGGAATGCAAGGAACGGACGAAATTGAAGAGTTGTTGCCGAATGTGCCTCAACAAGAGTATATTTTATCAGGATACGATTTTCATGAGATATAAATACTTTCTCCTTAGTTAATATAACGCCCCCAACGCGATATGTAGTTTTGGGTACATTTTCGCAATCAAATTCGCGAATATATTTATGCCCATTAGGATTATAGCACGAACCGTTGTACTTATGAAGTCCAAGATTGAAAGGAGCGCCATGTTGAATTACGGTTTCGTCGAGTGACGATAATAGAACGTGGTTGTCGTTATCAATCTCTGGTATCGGAATAACAAGTAATCCATGCTGCTTTCTTGTATTACAGCCAACCACAGTAGTGCAGTGGTAGGCTCCTGACTGATTAGTGCGCAACATCTCTTTGGGTAAAGATTGCTCAAGATTAATCATCAGATTTTTATCAAATTTTAAGTAGCTCATTTAAGAGTGTTTTATGTCATTAGTTAATGGTTAAATAGCACTTTAATCGCTTCGTTACGAATTTACGAAGTTAAAATATAGGAAACAAGAAAAAAGATAACATTTATTGGTAAAAAATGTATCTTATTCTTAATTGAATTTTATATTAATTTATCGGTTACGCTAAATACTTGATTTATAACTGCAATTTAGTATAAAAAAATTATACGTTTAATTCAGCGCGCACGGCATTAACAAAATTCCAAAATCCATCTTCTATAGGGGAAAGTATTGATTTCTTTAATTCTTCTTCATTAGGTAGAAAAATACGTATGCCCGAGTGATGACATTCTATGTGAATATCTTCATTCATCATAATAGGCTCACCATCAATGTGCATTACGCCTGGCTTTGGACGGCGTATCGTAAGCGCGTTTGTGCGAAATGTTTGAATATTAGTATCTTGGTCAAGATGCTTAGTAAATAGCAAAAGCCCAAGCATTGCCGTATCTAATGGCGTGAAAGGAAGAATTACAGTAACATCAATTAATCCATCTTGCATACTTGCATGTGGCGCGATAAATGCGTTGTTGCCATATTGAGATGCGTTGCCACAAGCAATGACAAATGCCTTTTCGGTAATAGTGCGATCATTTGTCTCTATACTATAAACTTGAGAACGATACTTTAAATATTCACCTAAGGTAGTTTGAAAATAAGTGAGCGGTCCTCGCTTTTTAGATTGAGCAAATTTTTCACTAATATGAGCATCAAATCCTACTCCACAAGTGCAAAAGAAAGGATGCTCATTAGCTGTGCAATAGTCAAGAGATTGAATATTATTTTCATTAATAATATTCAATGCTTTTTCAGCATTAAGAGGAATGTTAAGATGACGAGCAAGTCCATTCCCAGAGCCACACGGGATTATGCCAAGAGCGGTATTAGAATCGCGCAAAGCCGATGCTATCTCATTAACGGTGCCATCTCCTCCAATCGCAAGAACAGCATAGTACCCCTCATCAATCGCGCGCTTTGTGAGGTCGGTAGCATGTCCAGGACGCTGAGAAAAGCGTATTTTTAGTTGATATATAGATGTGTCAATAGTATCCGTAATAGTTTGTGGCATGTATTCTTTATTTGTCGTGCCAGAAATCGGATTTATTATTGCCAATATTTTGCGTCTCTCTTCCATATTGTGATTTTGCACCACAAAGATAGAAATAATATGATATAAAATACCTTGAGATGTGATGATGAAACATAAAATATTAGTTTTATAATATCTTTGAACTAAAGTTTTGAAAAAATGTATATATTCGTGGATAATTTAGAAATAATATTTATAATGTTATGAAAAATAGAAATGGAATGTATATTACCAATATTGTAGTATTAATAGCTGGCGTGCTTTTAATAATTTTACATGATAGAGTAAATATAATGGCTGGTATTGTAATTATTATGGGAATAATGTTTCTTATACCTTCGGCAATAAATTTGCTGATGATTATGATTCAGCGAGGAAAAAACAATGTAGAAGATGGCGCAAAACAGTTTTTCTTATTAAATACAGTATCTTCTATCGGAGGGTTATGTCTGGGCATATTCCTTATCGCAATGCCTGACATCTTTATAGGAATACTTGCATATATGTTTGCAGGAATACTTTTAATAGCAGGAATTTATCACATAGTATTTCTCGTAATTTCTTCAAAAATAGTGAAAATGCCTTTGTGGTTTTATATTCTACCTTCACTTACTACAATAGCTGGACTGGTAATCATATTTAGTAGCGTTCGTACGATTGAGAGTGTCGTAGTACTTATAACAGGCATATCGCTTGTATGCTTTACAATAAATAGTGTACTCGAATATTTTGGATTGAAAGCTGTAAAAAAAGACAATCTTATTATGTAGGAATTGCTTGGTTGGCTCTTCTAAAACTAATCAAAGCAACCAAAAAGTTGCATACTACAACACCCCAAAACATGGCATATTCAATATTTGACGGATTTAGATAGGAAAAATAGAGCGATTGCACAAGTCCGAAATATATAGAATATATCATGAGAATTATGGATACAATTAATAGAACCTTACGCGAGCGTTTTAGTATTATTATTGCCCCAAGAATAAATAATATTATAGCTATGAAATATTTACTAATAGTATCATTCATAATAATGAGTAAAATTCCTTCAACCCACCAATATCCAGAAGTAAAAGTAACGAGCAAATTATTTTTCATACATATTTAGAATATGTTTTAATTTACTCTATATAACGCTACATATTATTATAAGTTTATTTTAGGCGCTCGCGCAGATACTCAATAATTATTGTTGCGATTGCTTCACTACTTAACTTTGAAGAGTCAATGGTAAGGTCATAAGATTTAGCATCTCCCCACTCCTTATTAGTATAAAAATTATAATAGTTAGCTCTAAGTTTATTCTTCTTTTCTGCTATTATGTGAGCCTCAGCCTCTGTGGTGGTGTCATTGCGACGAATAATACGAGCAACACGGGCTTCCATTGAAGCATGAATGAACACATTAATACAAAGAGGATGCTTGCGAAGCACATAATCGGCACTACGTCCAACTATCACACATGATGATTTTTCGGCAAGCGATGTCATTACGTCGCTTTGTGCCTTGTAAATGCTATCATCAGATATAGGAGTAGAACCTATAAAATAAGGCTCGGCATTATATCCGAGATTAAATGAAAATAGATTGCTAAAAAAACTTGGTATCCGCTCATCTGCTTTCTCAAAAAATTCTGGATTAACACCCGAAGACTTAGCCGCTTCCATTAGCAACTCTTTGTCATAGTAAGCAATATTTAGCTTATCAGCAATGATGCGTCCTATCTCACGCCCTCCACTTCCAAATTGGCGACCTATCGTAATTACATATTTTTTATCTTCCATGATCTCATGTTTTTATAATTTGTAAAGATAATGAAAAGTGAGAGTAATGCAAAAGCAAATTTGGAATAATATCGGCACGAAAAAAGCAGAAGTGTGCAATATTTTTTTGAGAAACCGAGATAAATGCTTAACTTCGCATCGGAAAAATGAGATGGCGAAAATAGCCTATTTATCAATTAAATAAGTGAGTTGAAAGTAGTTATTCTAAAAAATAATGAAACTTTCAATCGTTCTTTTGTTATTATTCCAAGCATGATGTGTTATAATGACACATATAGTGCACTGTATTAATGTAATAATTTTATATTTTTAATAGATTACAAAAATGAGTAAAGAAAAGAAATTCTTGACCTGTGATGGTAATCAGGCAGCAGCTCACGTGAGCTACATGTTCTCTGAAGTCGCTGCTATTTATCCAATCACACCATCGTCAACAATGGCTGAATATGTTGATGAATGGGCGGCAGCGGGACGCAAAAACATTTTTGGCGAAACAGTATTGGTTCAAGAAATGCAATCAGAAGCTGGTGCCGCTGGTGCACTACACGGTTCATTACAAGCTGGCGCATTGACCACAACCTATACCGCTTCTCAAGGGCTATTGCTGATGATTCCTAATATGTATAAGATTGCTGGTGAATTATTACCTTGCGTGTTCCACGTATCGGCAAGAACACTTGCATCTCATGCCCTGTGTATATTTGGCGATCACCAAGATGTAATGTCAACCCGACAAACGGGTTTTGCAATGCTTGCTGAGGGTTCTGTACAAGAAGTTATGGATCTTTCTGGAGTTGCACATCTTGCAACAATAAAATCACGAGTTCCTTTCATTAACTTTTTTGATGGATTCCGTACTTCTCATGAAATTCAGAAAATAGAATCTTTAGAAAACGAAGATCTTGCTCCGCTTATCGATCAAAAAGCTCTTTCAGAGTTCCGCTCACGCGCAATGACTCCCGAAAAGCCCGTTGCTCGTGGTATGGCTGAAAATCCTGATGTATTCTTTCAACATCGTGAATCAAGTAATGATTTCTACAATGCTGTTCCAGCAATAGTTGAAGATTATATGAATAAGGTTTCGGCTATCGTTGGTAGAAAATATGGATTATTCAACTATTATGGAGCTGATGATGCTGAGCGAGTTATTATAGCTATGGGCTCAGTTACCGAAGCTGCTAAGGAAGCCATAGATCACATGAATGCCGACGGCGAAAAAGTAGGTCTTGTATCTGTTCACTTATATCGTCCGTTCTCAGCTAAGCATTTCCTTGCTGCTGTACCTGCTACTGCAAAGAGAATTGCAGTTCTTGATCGCACAAAAGAACCTGGAGCTACTGGAGAACCTCTTTATCTTGATGTAAAAGACTGTTTTTATGGCAAGGAAAAAGCACCTCTAATTGTAGGTGGCCGTTATGGACTTGGCTCGAAAGATACAACCCCAGCACAAATCATTTCGGTATATGAAAATCTTGCATTACCAATGCCTAAAAATGGCTTTACTATTGGTATTGATGATAATATTACATTCACTTCTCTTCCTCCAAAAGAAGAAATTGCTCTTGGTGGCAAAGGAATGTTTCAAGCAAAATTCTTTGGTCTTGGTGCCGATGGTACTGTAGGTGCTAATAAAAATTCTGTTAAGATTATTGGTGATAATACAAATAAATATTGCCAAGCATATTTTTCTTACGACTCTAAGAAGTCGGGAGGATTTACTTGTTCTCACTTACGCTTTGGCGAAGAACCAATACGTTCTACATATTTAGTAAATACACCAAACTTTGTTGCGTGTCACGTACAGGCTTATTTACACATGTATGATGTGACTCGTGGACTTCAAAAGAATGGCACATTCTTATTGAATACAATATGGGAAGGTGATGAACTTGCTAAAAATTTACCTAATCGTGTAAAGAAATATCTTGCACAAAATAATATTACTCTATATTACATTAATGCTACGAAGATAGCTCAAGAGATAGGACTCGGTAACCGTACTAATACTATCTTACAATCAGCTTTTTTCCGTATTGCAGAAGTAATTCCTTCGGATCTTGCAGTTGAGCAAATGAAGAAATTCATTGTTAAGTCTTACGGAAAGAAAGGCGAAGATGTAGTAAATAAAAATTACGCTGCTGTTGACCGCGGTGGAGAATACAAGCAACTTACTGTAAATCCTGCATGGGCTGATTTATGTGTAGAAGACGCTACTCAAAGCAACGACCCAGAATTTATAACAAACGTTGTTCGTCCTATTAATGCACAAGATGGCGACTTACTTCCCGTTTCTACCTTCAAAAATATTGAAGATGGTACATGGGAACAAGGAACAGCTAAATATGAAAGACGTGGCGTAGCAGCATTTGTTCCTCAATGGGATGCTGAAAATTGTATCCAATGTAACAAATGTGCTTATGTTTGTCCTCACGCAGCTATACGTCCATTCGTATTGACTAAGGCTGAGATGGATAAGGCTCCATTTGGAGAAACTGATACACTCCCAGCTATTGGTAAAGCATTTACAGATATGCGTTTTGCTCAAGTTGTTGATGTACTTGATTGCCTTGGTTGTAGCAATTGTGTTGATGTATGTCCTGGTAAGAAGGGTAATAAAGCTCTTGTAATGAAACCGCTTGAATCTCAACTTGATATTCAAAAAAATTGGGATTATTGCGTAGATCATGTAGCTTCAAAACAACATCTTGTTGATGTGAAGTCAAACGTAAAAAATTCGCAATTTGCAACACCACTATTTGAATTCTCTGGCGCATGCTCTGGTTGTGGCGAGACTTCTTATGTGAAACTTATCACACAACTATTTGGAGATCGTGAAATGGTAGCTAATGCCACAGGTTGCAGCTCTATCTATTCAGGTTCTGTTCCTGCCACTCCTTATACAACAAATGAAAGAGGTCAAGGTCCTGCTTGGGCTAACTCATTGTTTGAGGACTTCTGCGAGTTTGGTATGGGTATGGTTTTAGCAAATGAAAAAATGCGCGCTCGTCTTGTTAATTTGATGAAAGACGCTCAAAGTTGCACTTGCTGTTCTGACGAATTGAAAGGCCTATTCAATGAATGGATTGAAAATTGTGAAGATGCAGATAAGACAAAAGAACTTGCCGATAAAATTAATCCTCTCGTTGCATTATGCGACTGCGATTATTGCAAAAAAATAAAAGAACTTAGCCACTTCCTTGTAAAACGTTCACAATGGATTATTGGTGGTGATGGCGCTTCTTATGATATTGGTTTTGGTGGTCTTGACCATGTCCTTGCATCAGGTAAAAATGTAAATATCCTTGTACTTGACACCGAAGTCTATTCTAATACTGGTGGCCAAGCATCTAAGGCTACGCCTCTCGGTGCTATTGCAAAATTTGCCGCATCAGGTAAGAGAATCCGCAAAAAAGACCTTGGACTTATTGCTTCTACTTATGGCTATGTTTATGCTGCACAAATAGCAATGGGAGCCGACCAAGCTCAAACACTTAAAGCAATCCGAGAAGCTGAGGCTTATGACGGACCTTCAATAATAATAGCTTATGCTCCATGTATCAATCATGGATTGAAGGCTGGAATGGGTAAAACTCAACAAGAAGAAGCAGACGCAGTTGCTTGTGGATACTGGCACTTATGGCGTTATAACCCTGCTCTTGAACTTGAAGGAAAGAATCCATTCACTCTCGACAGCAAACCTCCTGTTTGGGATAACTTTAAAGCCTTCTTAAAAGGTGAAGTACGTTATGCCTCTGTAATGAAGCAATATCCCGATGAAGCAGAACAATTGTTTGAAGCAGCAAAAGAGAATGCTCAATGGCGTTATAATAACTATCGTCGTCTTGCTCAGCAACAATGGGGACAAGACCCTGAAGTAGCAAAATAATCACAACAACGATTATATTAACAAGAAGCTCCCAACACAATTTGTGTATGGGAGCTTCTTTATTAAAAAGCTGTTTTAATTATATTAGTGTCCGCTAATATAATGGATTAAAGCAAAGCAAGAACGTCGAAGACGTTCCACT
>JAVWYO010000100.1:0-241 GCA_036661515.1 Muribaculaceae bacterium
GTTCCATGCCACCACAGATATTAGTACATGCCAGTGGAGTGCAACGTCTTCGACGTAGAAATCGCCATATCATCTGGTTACCCCACAATTGCGTTCGCGGTTCGCTCACTCCATTATGGGGCTAAATTTCAGAACTAAAGTTCTGAAGTAGAACGTCTCCGACGTTCTCGCACCACCACCACGAGCACCATCACGAGCAAGCACAAATATCTGTGTTATCTGTGGGAAAAAACTCCTCCAC
>JAVWYO010000100.1:251-7454 GCA_036661515.1 Muribaculaceae bacterium
TAAAGTTCTGAAGTAGAACGTCTCCGACGTTCTCGCACCACCACCACAAGCAAGCACAAATATCTGTGTTATCTGTGGGAAAAAACTCCTCCACCCAACACAAGCAAAAATTCTGTGAATTCTGTGTGAGAAAGCTCCACGCAAAGCCAGAGCCGCGAGCCATAACGTCGAAGACGTTCCACGCCACCCTCGCACAAGAGAAAACCCTCACACAGCACATCAAAAAAAAGTGTGCCCGCAAGAGGCACACCTTTATATATATTAGAAGAAAAAAATTACTGTATCTTTATCTTTGTCGTTTTCACACCATCTGCCGTAGTAGAGATAATCATATAATATCCGGGTTCCAAACCTTGATTAAGTTCTATGAAACTACTACATTTCTTTATTTCTTTTATACGGCGACCCATAATATCATATACAAGCACATCTGGAGTTTCAACAAAATTAATACAATCTACGCCATCAGTCTTCTTATTTTTCGCTGAAATTGGAATGAAAACATCTGCCGCGCCACGTGATGAAACCTTTATATAAGCTTCGTGTACTCCCTCTACATCTGAATTAAACGACAAACTAAATTCACCGCCCGTAGTGGGTATAGTAGCTGTTGATAAAGCAAACTTACTCTTATTAGGACCTCCTAATGTTAATTCTACTGGTTCAGTAATATTTTTTGTCGTTATCGTTATTTTTTCTGAAGTGTAATCAGTATTTATGATAGATTCAAATGCAAGTTGTGTTACCGATGGCAATACTTGTGGTATATCTGTGCGTCCATAAGACACGTCATCGATGTAATAAGTCGCACTATTATCTGTGCCTCGATTACTCTTGAAACGGAATCCTATAAAGAACGTATCTGAGATGTTTTGTCCTGTAAGATCCATGTGGTATTCAAGCCATTCCTTATTCATGTCGGGTGTTGCTGGAATATTAATTTGAATAGGATCAATATACATCTCATTATTGTCCATATCTATATAGCACACTTCAAGCAAATCCGTTTGACCCTCTATTAAGAAATCGCCCATTACTCTAAAAGTAAATATTTTTGAGCTCGAATTTTTAAAATCCAATGGAGGAGTAACAAATAGCATTTCACAAGGTGTAGATGCTCCTGCGGCAACTTTTGAATCATACGGTGTGATTTTAGCAACTTTTTCTACAATACCTTCTTCGTTAGTATATTCATATCCCCACCATGCTCTTGTCCCTTTTTGTGCCACATTTTTCCAATCTACAATAGATATTGGCTTATTTTTAGTTACACCGTTAAATGTCTCATTAAGTAACTTATAAGGATTGAGAGTGCTCAACGGAAGATCGTCTCCCTCTTTTTCTTCTACGACAGGACCTGCTGTGGCAGAACCCGAAACAGAAATATATGTAGTTTCTAATTCAAGTGACGAAAACTCTATTCGTTCAGTAAATGTTCCCTCTTTCTTAGGCTTAAAGGTTATAATTATATCAGCATTACCGTTTTTCATTAAAACAGTATTATTTATTAGAAAAGAACCTTCACCTTCGCCCATAAGCTTAACAGAACCAAAATCGGGCAAATTAGCTGTAGTAACCGTTATTGTCTGCTTGCTTTCTGCTCCTACTTTAGCATTGAATTTCGTTAGTGATGCACTATTCACAGTTAGTGTTGGCGGATTGAGTGGATCAATGCACACTGCATTTATTGTAAAGGCTTGATTCAATAGTGCATTAGTACATTCAAAGTTTACTTGACACTTATGCTTAGCTATTGCAGTAGGGGTGTAAGTAAGTATTATCTCCTTCTCAGAAGTTCCTGCTGGTATCGATTCAGGTGATACTGTAAACATATTACGATTGGCACCTGACAATGAAACAACCACAGGAGCGGCAAGACTCGTCGCCTTGACTTTGAATTTAACATATTGAGTAGTTACATTTAGTGGAGCTGCACTTCCCAAAAATATCTTTTCTGACGTTATTTCAAGAGCTTCAGGTAATTTTGGAACAATAAGATCCGACAGATTTCTTGGTGCTACTATTGCAACACTGGCTGATGTAGAAATTCCTACTATATCAAATTCGCCTGTAGGAATAACTGTCCCGATAATGTCTGTTCCCTTGAATATCTTCATTTTGCCAGCACCAGTGGCATCACTTAGGTCTGGGCTCAATAAATCTTCTGTAAATGTGCCTCCAGCTACATCTTTAAATTGCACTTTTTCAACCTTTATTAATTGATTAAAGTATTGTGCTGGATTGGCATTAAGAGCAGCCAATGTTAATGTCACTGGCGACACTGACTGGTCTGATGCTATCAATTTAATTGGCGTTCCGGGAGCTGGCACTGCATATAGACCAAAGCTCGATTCCACTGTGCATATTATGCCTGTTATCTTATCACCACGCTTAAGTGCAGGAACTATATCTCCAAAACTATCATTGATTCTTATTGCGCCAGTCGCATCTTGTAGATAATATGATTTCCCATCTACATGAGACACAATCCCCTCTCCGGTATATTCGTATGTCCCATAATCTGCTGGCTTTTTAGCCGAAAGATCCAATAACGTAGCGACCTTTTCGGGCACTGTTGTCGACCAATACATCGACACTTTCTGCTGCGCTGCGCCTTCACTGTCAAATAATATTGTTTCCGAATATTTATCAACAGACACTGGCGTAAATGTAGTTGTTAAGCTAAATCCGTCAGCCGATTCTGCATCTGCTTTACTTATTGTTGTAGTAGGAATTGTTACTTCACCCGACGTTAGACCACTAATCGTAATATCCCCTTTTAAGTCTGAACCTTTAACTATAATAATATCAGTATACACCTCGCCTTTAAATGCGTATTGATGACTTATTGTTTTCGCTGAAAGCGTAATCTTAGGAACGACAACAGGCACAGATGGATTAAATAAAGAGGCATAATCAGTAGCTACACGCAATGCATCAACCACTACATTGGGTACTGCTTTAGTCGAAGTAGTTCCTTGACGCAATTCTACTGCTTGCAATCCATACTTAGTACTTGCTTCACCATCATTTCCAGTTTCGTAAGTCGCACCAGCAGTTGTTGGCTCAAGAGTAGCACTTTCTGGATTGACAAATATTTTTACCTTATCATTAGTTGTTCCTTCAACAAATTCATATTTTACCACAACCAAATATGTAGCACCAAAAGAATATTCTTGTGTCGTATATTCTGGCGTAGCTCCTGCTCGGGATATACCAAAAAAGAATTTGCCTGCCGATGCTGGTTTTACAAATAATTTTCCACATTCACTACCCGATTTACCATCAGTGACGCTCCCACTATAGTTCCCTCCAGTTAAACACATAAAATATCCTGGAGCCACATCACTCATATCCTCAACTTTCATTAAAGCTGAAAAATATAATGTCCCACCTATTATTTTATCATCGCCAACGGTAAATTTCTTTTGCAAATCTTGACCCGTAGCTACATTAGCAATTTTTGCAGCATTTCCTATGGCAGTCGCCTGATACACTGGATAAGTAAGCGCATCATTTACAACTTGGATTGGGCTATTAGGATTAGAACCATATTTCCACCAATCACCTTGGTTATATAGATCTCCAGCACTATAGTCGAAGTTATCAACCATTAATGATGCCCCATTCATTGGAGGTATCACAAACAAAAACAGAAGAAGGAAAAAGACCGAAAATTGTCTTTTCGTTTCTTTGAGTACAATTTTTTCCATAAAAAAAGATTTATTAGTGATTAAATTTATAAAAATCGATTTTAAATAACTTGAATTAAAAAGATTGTATATTTTTTTACAAAGATATATATATAATCATATTTTAGCAATAAAAATCACATCATATAATAATAAATCATAATCAAAAGCACAACTTCACAATCAAATGTTAAACTTTAGCCCCTCCAAACCCCCAATCTAACACTTTAACTGTAGTTTCTGATTTAGGTTGACTGTTAGTTTGTCTTATTTCCAACAAGAGTTGACTCCAGACTTTGACACTTTAAAATAGATTAAATTATGTAATCAGCCGAAAGGAACATTTCCGCTGACCCATATATTCTGTGAATTCTGTGTGAGAAGCTGCCACTCAAACTACGCACAAGAAGAATATCGGCATGTGGAACAGGGTGTGTGCCGTGGGGCACAAAAAAAGCACCTCGAAATCTCATCGCGGTGCCTTAGGAAAAAAATAGTATGAATAAAATGTGGTATTAGGGTTAACTTTCTCTTTCTTCTCCTTAATTGGAGATGTATGTTTTGTATAATAATAATTCTTTAATAATCTTCCTGTCTGCTTTTTATTTTGCTTAGCGGAAGAGTAATTGCGGAAAGTCAATTTCTTGACTTTTTCTCCATAAAATCACTTGGAACCATTTTCCAAGTGATATACACTTTGTGAATTATAAAACTTTGGATAACTGATGCTATCTAAAGTTATTCTTTCACTAATTGCTTCGCACGATTAATTGGACTTGCTACGTAGCAATTTCTGCGGCCCGAAAGCATCAAAGATGCGTTTGGGTGATACGAATGAGGAGGTAAACTGCCTCTCATAAGCATCATTGAGTGTAAATTTGTTCCCATAATGTAAACTTTTTAAATTAGCTCTTTAGCTAATTAACTAAAACAATCTAAAGTATCTTTTGCGTAAACTTGATTTTGATAATAATAAATATAAATATAAAAGATACAGTGGGTAAAAAAAGAGGACGAATGTCGCTGAGTAATCAGCTGTTTTAGATATTTAGTGAGAGTCTCAACCTCCACCTCTAAACGAATTTAGCCAATGAATTAGGCTCACTATCACGAACTATCTCATACATCTGTTTTTTCACTTGCGACAAAGATACAATACAATTTTCATATAGCAAAGAATCGTTATCTTTTTAACAAAAGAATAAAGCATTTTTTTAGAATAATTGAGTACAATTTTGGAATTTGAATAAAATATTATGATTATCTTGCAGGGGAATTTAATAATAACCTATACAACCCAAAAACGACAAAGAAATGAAATTAAGAACCTTATTCGCTTTTTGCTTAATTGCGCTTAGCCTTTCGGCGTGGGGGAAACCGCAAGTGCCCTCAATAGAGCCACCTTTTTGGTGGAGTGGTATGACTAACACTCAGTTACAACTAATGGTGACATCACCTGGAATTAGAGATGCTGCCACGTCTATCAACTATGAGGGTGTGAGCATTGATAGCATTGCTCGCCTTGATAGCCCTAATTATCAATTTATATATCTTACAGTTGCGCCTGGCACTAAGCCTGGAAAATTTGATATAAATTTCAAACTTGGCAAGAAGACCATCAAATGTGCTTATGAACTAAAGGCTCGTGAGAATGCTGAGGCAAAGCACCCAACGTTTGACTCGTCAGATGTGCTTTATCTTATTATGCCCGACCGTTTTGCCGATGGCGATGTGGCAAATAATAATGTGAAGACGATGAATTTTCCCGACGTTGTAGATCGCACAAATCCTAATGGCCGACATGGTGGCGACATAAAGGGTATTCAAAATAACTTGGGATATATCGATAGTCTTGGCGTGACGGCAATATGGCTAACGCCAGTGCTTGAAAACGACATGCCTGGCTCGTCATATCATGGCTATGCTACGACAAATTATTACAAGGTAGACCCTCGATTTGGCACTAATGAGGAATATGCCTCGCTTATTAAGGAGTCGCACAATCGAGGCTTAAAGGTGGTCATGGACATGATTTTCAACCATTCGGGTAGCGCTCATCATTGGCTCAAAGATATGCCTTCAAAGGACTGGTATAACCACCCCAAGGGAGATGTGACCACTAACTTCCGCCTTTCGACTGTTAATGATCCTTATCGTAGCAACTATGACTACGACCGGAGTGTGAACGGCTGGTTTGTTACCGCAATGCCCGACCTCAATCAACGTAACCCTCACCTGCTTCGCTATCTTACCCAAAATTCTATTTGGTGGATTGAATATGCCAAGATTGACGGAATACGCATGGACACACACCCATACGCCGATCTAAATAAAATGGGCGAATGGCTTGCCGACGTAGAGAATGAATATCCAGGATATAATATCGTGGGCGAATGCTGGTATGGCGACGTTCCTGGAACGGCATATTGGCAGAAAGGTAGCCGATTAAACACTAAGGGCAATTCACATCTGCCATCGGTGATGGACTTTCCTACAATGATGCTCGCTCGCAACGCATTCAATAGTAGCACCGAACGCCTCACGGGACTTAACGATGTGTATAATCGTCTATCGCAAGATTATCTATATGAAGATCCACAAAAGGTACTCACATTCTTAGACAACCACGACAGCGACCGTTTCTTAACAGCTGAGCCTACTGACTTAGGTTCATGGAAACAAGCCGTAGCATTTGTGTTGACCACTCGCGGAATACCTCAACTATATTATGGAACCGAACTTTTAATGAATGGAACCAAAGAGGGCAGCGATGGATTTGTACGCAAAGATGTAAAGGGCGGATTTGCAGGCGATAAAGTGAACGAATTTACCACCACAGGGCGCACAGCATTGCAAAATGAAGCATGGAATTTCGTAAGCAAGTTAGCAAACTGGCGACGTGGCAACGATGTTATTGCTCATGGCACACTAAAACATTTCATGCCCGAGAATGGACTATATGTATATCAACGCCTCTATAAAGGAAAGCGCGTAATAGTGATGATGAATGGAAACGACAACCCTATCACCGTCAGCACAAAGCAATATGCCGAGATGCTCCCCCAAGGTACAAAATTGACCGATATGCTCACTGGCACAGCGGTAACAATCACCCCAGAGATGACATTTCCCACTCGCGCACTATATATATTAGAATAGAAATAGCGTCTAAGTATAATAGGCTATCCATCTTTCGATGGATAGCCTATTTTTGTCTAATAGCGTTTTCCCAACTCTTTGATAGGAGTGCCATGCGTGACTGGTAGATGCTGTGCTGTAGCCTCCACAAATATTTTATATGTAGGTGATTCATTTTCCCACAGATAACACAGATTTTTTCATCGGGTGTTCTACTCTGGATAGGTGAGCGTCACGCTGTGTATGTGCGCGGAGCGAGAACGTCGAAGACGTTCAGCCGTGCGTGGCAGGTACTTCTACGCGGGCGCTTTGCGACGCACAATGAAAAATCTGTGGGAATCTGTGTTATCTGTGGGAAAATATTTACTGGCGT
>JAVWYO010000101.1:0-7336 GCA_036661515.1 Muribaculaceae bacterium
TCTCGAACCCCCGACCTTCGGAACCACAATCCGACGCTCTAACCAACTGAGCTACCCTCACCATTTACGGGTGCAAAGATACTATAACTTTTTTATTTGACAAGGCTTTTGCCTCTGTTTTTTGTTGATAGGATTGAAAAATATTTCATTATTCGATTTCAGCTACATTTATATTGTGCTGTGAGAATATTCGGCGTGCATTACGCATAAACGCATTGAAATAAGCTTTGTGCGATGCTGGTACAAGCTCTGGACGGCTTGCTGGGATAAGAGTATAACTTTTGTACTGTCCTACTGCTGGCACGGTGTAAAATAGCTTGTAGTGTGCCGATTTCACGGTTGCTCCATTATTGTCGTTTTTGCTGAGTGTTACTTTCACCATTGCGCCACCACGAGTGTCGGTAGTCTTCATATTAGAAATGAAGTTTCCAAGCGAATATACAATTAATATGTCTTTATTTAGCTTGTCGTTATGGCGTATTTCCATTGGCTGAATCACGTGTGGATGTCCCCCAATAATTAAATCTACACCTTTTTCTACGAGAAAATCGGCAAGAGCTCGTTGCGACTTATTTGGTAGTAGCTGATATTCATCGCCCCAATGTAGGCACACACACAGTGCTTGAGCACCAGCTTTTCGCGATTTGTCGATATCTTTAGAAATGCGATCTCGGTCGATAATATTCACTATTGCATCGTCTTGTATCGTAATTCCGTTTGTGCCATAAGTGTAATTAAGAAAAGCAAATTTAATGCCTTTAATTTCAATAATTAGTGGCGATAGCTGTTCTCTTTCGGTGCTATTACGATATGTGCCAATGTGGCTCACGCCTATGTCATCTAATATTGATATTGTGCGTTTAAGTCCAGCATCGCGACGGTCTAAGCAGTGATTGTTTGCCGTCAGGTAGAGGTCAAATCCAGTGCGTTTTAGTTGTTTAGCCCATTCGTCGGGTGCACAGAAGCAAGGGAATCCCGCATAAGGCTTTCCGCCAAGAGGACATTCAAGGTTTACCACAGCTAAGTCGGGCGTAGCAATATCTTTCTCGACGTTTATGAGGCAAGTGCTATAATCATAATTACCATCTGATTGCTTTGCATTTTCAATCTGTGCGATGTGCTGCATAGCATCACCCACAAATACTAATTCAACTTCTTGATTTGAATTAAGAAGTTGAACGAGAGATATTAAAAATATGGAGAGGAGAGACATAGCGAGTTACTTGAATATAGCCTTTTGTGCTGCTAAGAGAGTGTTTCTCATTAGCGACACGATTGTCATAGGTCCTACACCGCCTGGTACAGGAGTTATATATGAGCATTTGTGAGCTACGTGTTCAAAGTCAACATCACCTTTTAGCTTAAAACCACTCTTAGTGAGAGTAGATGGCACGCGAGTAGTACCTACGTCAATTATTACAGCACCATCTTTCACCATATCTTCTTTTACAAATTCTGGTGAGCCAAGTGCGGCAATTATGATATCGGCGTTAAGACATATCTCTTTTAGGTTCTTTGTTGCACTATGGCATACAGTTACGGTGGCATCTCCAGGAGTTGCCTTCTGCATCATAAGTGTAGCAACAGGCTTGCCTACAATGTTGCTCCGCCCAAGTACCACGCAATTTGCGCCCTTTGTATCTATTTTGTATCGTCTAAGTAGTTCTATAATACCCGATGGCGTTGCCGAAAGGAAACAAGGGAGTCCAATAGACATGCGTCCTACATTTATAGGGTGAAAACCATCTACGTCTTTACGATAGTCAATGGCTTCTATTATCTTTTGCTCTGAAATGTGGCGTGGTAGCGGAAGTTGAACGATAAATCCGTCAACACTTATATCGTGATTGAGCGTGTCGATAGCATTAAGCAATTCTTCTTCTGTGACATCGGCCTCAAAACGTACGAGTGTAGATTTAAATCCACATTGCTCACATGCTTTCACTTTGTGAGCTACATAGGTTTCACTACCTCCGTCATGACCTACAAGTATTGCAGCAAGATGTGGGGCTTTCTTGCCCTCGTTCACCATTTGAGCAACCTCTTTGGCTATTTCAAGTTTAATAGTGTCGGCTATCTTCTTTCCATCAATCAATTCCATATTTATGAGAGTGTTTTGTTATTTATGACGTGCATTACGCATCATCTTGGCAGGATTCTTCATTGTTGTAGCCATTTTCATCATCTTGCGAGTCTCTTCAAATTGCTTTAGCAGGCGATTAACCTCTTGTAGGGTTGTGCCACTACCTTTAGCAATGCGTCCACGACGGCTACCGTTGATAACGTCGGGGTTTTTACGCTCGTGTGGAGTCATAGAGTGTATTATTGCTTCAACGCTCTTAAAAGCGTTGTCATCGATGTCTATATCCTTTATAGCTTTGCCTACGCCCGGAATCATAGATGCCAAATCTTTAAGGTTACCCATTTTCTTGATTTGTGCTATCTGCTTTAAGAAATCATCAAAGTCAAATTGATTTTTTGCAATCTTCTTTTGTAGGCGTTTAGCTTCCTCCTCGTCATATTGCGATTGAGCGCGTTCAACAAATGAAACGATGTCGCCCATGCCCAATATGCGGTCGGCCATACGTGCTGGGTGAAATGGGTCAAGAGCTTCTAATTTCTCGCCCGTTCCCACATATTTAATAGGCTTATCCACTACCGAACGGATAGAAAGGGCAGCACCACCACGAGTGTCACCATCTAATTTCGTAAGAATAACGCCATCAAAATTAAGTCGTTCGTTAAATTCCTTAGCCGTGTTAACGGCATCTTGACCAGTCATTGCATCAACAACAAACAGTGTCTCGGTAGGATTAATAGCTTTCTTAATAGCTTCAATCTCGTTCATCATTTGCTCGTCAACTGCAAGTCGTCCAGCAGTATCTACAATCACAAGGTCGTATCCTTTAGCTTTAGCCTCTTTAAGAGCATTTAATGCAATGTCAACTGGACTTTTGCTATCGAGCTCAGAATATACAGGGACATCAATTTGAGAGCCAAGAACTGTTAATTGCTCAACGGCAGCAGGACGATATACGTCGCAAGCAACAAGCAATGGACGCTTTCCATTTTCGCTTTTCAACTTGCGTGCAAGTTTACCCGAGAAGGTGGTCTTACCCGAGCCCTGCAATCCCGACATAAGAATAATAGTAGGATTACCAGTAATATTCAATGGTGCAGTTTCACCACCCATAAGAAGTGCAAGTTCATCATGAACGATTTTTATCATCAATTCACTTGGCTTCAATGCGTTGATTACGTTTTGTCCAATAGCCTTAGCCTTAACGGTATCGGTAAATTGCTTAGCTACTTTATAGTTTACATCGGCATCAAGTAGTGCGCGACGCACTTCTTTTAGAGTCTCGGCAATGTTTATCTCCGAAATTTTACCTTCGCCTTTTAGTAGCTTAAATGAGCGTTCAAGTTTCTCGCTTAAATTTTCAAACATATTCTGGATTTATATATATCGTAATTATATCAATTTATTAGTATGTGTATCAGGGAACACAACGGCAGGCTTGAAGGTCTTAGCCTCTTCAAAGTCCATAAGAGCATAAGCCATAATTATAACAACATCGCCAGGTTGCGCTTTGCGAGCTGCTGCGCCATTAAGGCACACAACACCAGAGCCACGCTCTCCTTTGATAACATAAGTATCGAGTCTCTCGCCATTATTGTTGTTTACTATATACACGCGTTCATTAGCAATGATATTAGCGGCATCCATTAGGTCTTCATCAATGGTGATGCTACCAATATAATTAAGATTTGCTTCAGTTACCGTAACACGGTGAATTTTTGACTTTACTACTTCGATTTGCATGCTTTATCTATAATATTGTATCTTGTATTATTTGCAATATGCAATATTATCAATAAGCCTAACATCACCACAATATACCGTTATACAGCCAACAATGTATTTCGATTGCGACCATTCAGCGACAGGTTGTAACGTGAGACCATCGACAATTTCATAATACTCCACTTCCATTCCTGGAAATGAATTAATGCTATCAATCACATAGCGTTGCGTTTCGACAACAGAATGCGACTTTGCAAAGGTACAACTTTCGCTCAAAATTTGAGCTATATTAGGCGCTATCTTTCGCATTTCTGGCGTTAGGCGTACGTTTCTGCTACTCTTAGCAAGTCCATCGCTTTCTCGGACGATAGGGCATGAAACTATTTCAACATTTATGCTCTCCAGAGCTACCATGCTGCGTATTACGGCTATCTGCTGAAAATCCTTTTCACCAAAGTAAGCGCGATTAGGTTCTACAAAATAGAACAGTTTGCTCACTATTTGAGCGACACCGTTAAAGTGGCCAGGACGCTTTGCTCCCTCCATCACATCGGCAACTGCTCCAAGACTAAATATGCGCGTGTCGGGTTCAGGATACACCTCATTAGGTGTTGGCATAAACACAATGTCGCAACCAGCAACTTCCAGCAACTTGGCATCGGCATCTTCAGTGCGAGGATAAGTTTTCAAATCCTCTTTATTATTAAACTGGGTAGGGTTTACGAAAACGCTCACCACCGTAACATCATTCTCAGCATTGCAACGTTTTACAAGTGATATATGACCTTCGTGAAGCGCCCCCATAGTGGGAACTAAACCAATATTTTTACCTCCATCTCGGAATGCTTTCACAGCATTCTTTAATTCTTTTACAGTTCTTACAGTTTGCATCTCTATTTGTTTTAAAACGGTGCAAAAGAAATAAATATTTGTCACATACACAAAAGAATAACGCACTATGCTCAAATTAGTACTAAAATATCTCATTTATTTAACATTCTCGGTCACTAATATCCAGCACAATGATAAATATGTCCCATAATTAATATCTCTTCTAATTGTCTAAGATAAGATATAAAATAGACTCATTTATGTTAAATCCATGCACAATTAGCCTAATTTCGCTCTTTAGAATGCACATACTTTCCTAATATGAGATATTTTCACTATCTTTGCGTTTACATTATACAGAAGACATTATGGATGTAAACAAAGTATTATTTATCAATCAAGAAATTTCACCCTATCTACCAGAATCGCCCATCGCCAACGTTGGGCATAATTTACCTCAAGGAATTCAGGAAAAAGGATTTGAAGTTCGCACTTTCATGCCTAAATATGGCTGTATTAACGAACGACGTAACCAACTTCATGAAGTTATCCGCCTTTCAGGAATGAACTTGATAATAGATGACACCGACCATCCATTAATCATCAAGGTTGCGACTATGCAACCAGCTCGCATGCAAGTGTATTTTATATATAACGATGACTATTTTCAACATGGCGGAGGTAATGGACTTGAGACTGTTTCTTCACCAAAAGATAATGATGAACGTAGTATGTTCTATGTACGAGGCTCAATGGAAACGGTGAAGAAATTAAGGTGGGAACCAGATATTATTCATTGTAATGGTTGGATAACAGCTCTCATGCCTCTTTATCTCAAACATGTGTATAAAGATGATCCAGCGTTTCGTGATGCTAAAATAGTGTATTCTATATATGATGACGCTTTTGAAATACCATTTGATAAGCGTCTTGCCGATAAATTGTGCATGGACGGTATTGGCAAAGATGATGTCAGTGAAATCAAAGGGACAACGGTAGATTTTGTTCAATTGACTAAGTTAGCAATCGCTTCAAGCGATGGTGTTATTCAGGCAAGTGAAAATATCAATCCAGAGATACTAAAAATAGTGCAAGAAAGTGGCAAGCCATTCCTTCCATTCCAAGAAGAGGACAAGTGCATTGACACCTATGCTGAATTCTATAAATCGCTTTAAAAACATATTTAGCCATATAAAAGGGTATATGAAAAAGACGTTTAATTTACTTCTACTTTGTGTAGTACTTTCATGGGGAATGATTTCCTGTAACGACAATACGACAGGCTCTTCAATTTCTCAATCAATAATCGAGATAGTAATGGACTCTACGTTCACAGTCTCAGGTACCTCGATAGAAAATAATAAGATTGAATCACGAACGCTAACCCAATTGTTGGGAATTATTAATGCGGAAGGATTTGGCGAGTTACACTCCGATATTGTAACGCAATTTATGCCAGCCTTTAATCTTGATACAGTGGGAGTGACAGCAGCCAGTGTCGATTCAATGAAGCTGGTATTTACAATTCCAAAGGGAGGCTTTACTGGAGACTCTATCGTTCCAATGCGCCTAAATGTGTATCAACTTACCAAGCAACTACCGAGCAAAATAACCAGCGAATTTGATCCAGCAGGTTATTATAATAAGAATAATGTATTTGCATCAACAGTGTATTCAGCGTCGGCAATAGGCCTTAAAGATTCATTGCTCAATTTGAAGGACAGAGAAGTAAAGATTACCATACCTAAGGAATTTGGTGTAGCTCTGTTTAATCAGTATAAAACTCACCCAGAGACATTTGCAACACCACAAGCATTTGCTAAATACTTTCCTGGAGTATATGTTACAACATCTTATGGTAGCGGACGTGTTATGAACATAGGCAATACGGTAATGAATATGTATTATCGCAAAACTGTGAAAATGACAGATAAGGATAAGGACACAACATATTTAAGGACTGGTAAATATCTTGCTGTAACGCCAGAAGTGATTACTAATAATAACATTAAACTAAATGTTTCGAGTTCCGTTAAGCAACTTGTGGCTCAAAAAGAAGCTATAATTCAAGCTCCAGCAGGATATGATGTGACAATGAAATTTCCTGTTCAAGATATTATAAATAAATTTAATCTTGAAGCAAATAATATTGCAATAGTGAATAATCTATATTTTGAAGTGCCAGCATCATTAATTACTAATAAATATGGGATTAAGCCACCACAATATCTGTTGCTTGTAAAGAGTAATGAGAAAGATGAATTTTTTGCAAAGAATAAAATAACCGATAATAAGTCATCTTTTTACGCTATATATAACGCTTCAAAGAAAGCGTATATATTCTCTGATATGAAGAGCTACATGGTGGATATTATTAAAAACAAGAAAGGTATTGCTACCGAAGATGATATAAATCTAACCCTTACGCCAGTAACGATTACTACGGAAAAGCAGTCGGCTTCAAGTTCGGTTGAAACTATTACGAGTATTGTACCATATATCTCGGCGCCAACAATTGTTAAATTAGATTTTGCTAAAGCAAAAATAAGACTCACATATAGCAAACAAGTCCTAAATAATTAGTACTTTTGCACCGCGTTTGGTAAAATGCCAGCGCAATATGCCACGATAGCTCAGTTGGTAGAGCATTTCATTCGTAACGAAAAGGTCGCGGGTTCGAGTCCCATTCGTGGCTCACAG
>JAVWYO010000102.1:0-7305 GCA_036661515.1 Muribaculaceae bacterium
GTTGTTAGATGGGAGTTTCTCACACATAATCCACTGAAGTTTTGCTATGTGCGAGTGTAGAACGTCTTCGACGTTCTACACTACTCACAAGCATACCTATGTACCCACGCGAAACATGCATTCACAAGCAATTCTGTGGATTCTGTGTGAGAAACAGCACACTAATAAGCTACTCGCGCGAAAGAGATACCGCGAAATAAAAAAAATCTGTGGGAATCTGTGGGCGATAGTTAGCGTGCATGTGTGGATTCTGTGGGGGGAGGTGAGGGAAGAGAAGCGGAGCAATAACTTTGTTATTGCTCCGCTTGGTGACCCCGACAGGATTCAAACCTGTAACCTTCTGATCCGTAGTCAGATACTCTATTCAGTTGAGCCACGGGGCCGTTTTGTGAGTGCAAAGTTAGATATTCTTTTAGAATATCCAATATTTCGCGCCTCTTTATTTGACTTTCTTGGGATTCTTTGCAATATATTCTTTCCATGACCCACACCCTTTTTCCACTTGCGGACGTGATGATTCATAGAAGTGACACAAAGCTACGCCAAGAGCATCGGTAGCATCGAGAAATTTTGGCATTTCGGTCTTCGGGATTTTTAATATATGCCTAAGCATCTCAGCAACTTGCCCCTTAGACGCGCTACCACTACCCGTAATTGCCATTTTTATTTTCAGTGGCGCATATTCTGTTATTGGTATATCACGAGAAAGAGCTGCCGCCATAGCCACGCCTTGCGCACGACCAAGTTTTAGCATCGATTGCACATTTTTACCGAAAAATGGGGCTTCAATCGCAAACTCATCAGGAAGATACTGCTCAACGAGGGAAACGACGCGATCAAATATGCGATGAAGTCGCATATAATGGTCTTCAAATTTATTTAATTCCAACACGCCGAGTGCTATCACCTCAGGTTTCTT
Organism: Muribaculaceae bacterium; assembly: GCA_036661515.1. Lineage (GTDB taxonomy): Bacteria > Bacteroidota > Bacteroidia > Bacteroidales > Muribaculaceae > HGM05232. The sequence continues at coordinate 920 of JAVWYO010000102.1, forward strand.
ATCTTTTATCCCAAGAATGCCATAACCCATTACATTTGTTCCCGGATCAATACCTATTATAATGCGTTCATATTCCATCACTATAAATCAAGTATATTCATTATCGTAGTGAAGCCCACAACATTATTGGCAAACCGGCTTGTCATGTCACTCAACAGGTGAGCACCCGTTTCGCTATACCATTTTTCGAGTTCGTCGACCGTTGATACATCAAATTGCAATGAATAGCTATGTCCATTATCGCCATCTTCATGTGCCATAATCAGTGTCAAGCGCGGATTTTTCAATGCCTCACTCGTTATCGCAACAGGGATATACTCCTCACGAATCCATTTCAGGAACTGTTCAACGCTATCATTGTGAGCGTGATATGTAGTATTAAAAACAATCATTTTAGTTATTTTATTTACACGTAAAGGTAGCAAAATAGAATGCAATATGAAATCTATTCCGAAAGTTTATCATAATTGATTATGAAATTAAGAGACTAAATCGCTATCTTTGTAAAATATTTAGAGTTAAATATAAAATATTCAATCATGAAACATATAGATAGACTATTAGCAGAGAAGCTACTCAACATCAGTGCAATAAAGTTACAGCCAAACAATCCCTTTGTGTGGGCATCGGGCTGGAATTCACCAATATATACAGATAATCGTAAGACGCTTTCTTATCCAGAGATTAGAAATTTCATCAAAGTAGAACTTAGTAGTATAATACTTGAACACTTTGGAGATGCCGAAGCTATTGCTGGCGTAGCTACTGGAGCTATCGCTCAAGGAGCTATTGTTGCCGATGCGCTTGCACTTCCATACGTATATGTACGTTCAAGCCCAAAGGATCACGGACTTGAAAATCTTATAGAAGGGAATCTTAAACCAGGTCAGAAAGTTGTGGTTATTGAAGATTTGGTTTCAACTGGCGGAAGTAGCCTTAAAGCAGTAGAAGCTATTAGAAATGCAGGTTGTGAAGTTATAGGTATGTGTGCAATATTCTCATACGAGTTCCCTGTGGCTGTAAAGAAATTCCGCGAAGCAGGTGTGCCACTTTTCACACTTAGCAATTATAATGCAATGCTCGAAGCCGCTCTTGAGACCGACTATATCAAGGAATCAGACATAGAAACACTAAAAGAATGGCGCAGTGAGCCCTCGACTTGGACTCCGGGTAATGCTAATTCATAATACATTTATACACTCACACTATTAGTATGGCAGAATTTAAGAGCGATGTTGTGAACATCAATGCCGACGTTTCAACCGTTTATGCAAAACTTTCTCACCCTGAATTGTTGCAAGGTCTTGCCGACCAACTTCCAGCTGAAGCAAAAACGAAGATTGAAAACATCAGTTTCTCGGAAGATACCATTTCGGTTACAGCAAATCCAGTAGGCGAAATAAAACTTTCGATAGTTGAACGCATTGAACCTACATTAGTTAAACTTTCAGCAGTGTCTTCACCAATACCATTTATGGTATCAATTCATCTTGAAGATGCTGGCGAAAATGCTACACGCGCATTTGCTCAAATTGATGTTGAGTTAAATCCATTCTTAAAACCAATGGTGCAAGGTCCACTCACAGAAGCTGCTAAGAAATTTGGCGAACTTCTCACCGTTATTCCTTATAATAGCATTTAGTAATAAATTATATAACATACAGGAGAACGCCAATAGACTCTCAATAGAATGAATGTCTTTTGGCGTTCTCTTTTACTCAAAAATAAATAATAGTGAAACGCATAGGCATCTTGTCAGACACTCACGCATGGTGGGACGATAAATACGAAAAATATTTCTCTAACTGCGATGAGATATGGCATGCTGGAGACTTTGGGAGCGATGAGATTGCCGATAAACTCGCTGCAATTGCTCCATTAAGAGCAGTATATGGCAACGTTGATGGTGCAAGCCTACGCCAACGCTTCAAGGAAACCCTGCTTTTTGAAACCGAAGGAGTGAAAGTGTTAATGACACACATTGGTGGTTATCCTGGCAAGTATGCACCAGGAATAAAGTCATTACTTATGTTCAAAAAGCCAACTATATTTGTTACAGGGCACTCCCATATTTTGAAGGTTATGAACGATAGGCAACTCAATATCTTGCACATAAATCCCGGTGCTGCAGGACGACAAGGGTGGCAAACGGTGAGTACTCTTATATTATTGACACTCGATGCAGGGCATATTACTGCCTGCGAAGTTGTAGAACTATCAAGATAATTGAATGATTTTTCGGCATTATTCGTTTTTAATATTACATTTGCAAACATGTTAAATATAAAAGCCAAGATTACAATGAATAAAATTATGTTAGGAAGTATCGCTCTAATCATAGCAATTGGAGCTATATCATGCAAGACAACCGAAAAGAATTATCGTCAAGCCTATGAAAAGGCCGTGATGAAAGAAAAAGAAGGTGTAGATTCTACAACATATAATAAGATTAAAGAAGAAGAAAAAGGAGCAATGGTTGCTATTAATGGCGAAGATGTGCGAATAAAATCAGAGTATTTGCAGATTGCCGATGGCGAACAAAGTGACATGAAAAATTATGGTGTTGTTGTAGGCCAATTTAAGCAGGTATTTAATGCACGCTCGTTTCGAGATCGATTAAAATCAAAAAAATATCCATCTTATGTAGTCATAAATCGAGATGGAATATACTATGTTGTAATCAAAGGATTTGATAAAAATGTCGAAGCCGCCGAATATCTAAAGAATATAAAAAAGAATGTTCCTTTTGCAATTCCATTAGAAAATGCGTGGATTATAGCACCAGTGAGATGAATTATCGATAAAAACATAACTTTTTGCTACTAACAATTCTAAATAAATAAAAATTATTATGCAATAATATTTGGAAATACAAAATAATAATTTTAAATTTGAGATATTGAAAAGAAGTATTATGCAATTCAAAGAAGTAAAAAGTCTTTGAATATATATGTTTTTATAGATTGTAGATTAAAAAGGCTATTGTTGTGAAACAGTAGCCCTTTTTGTGGATTACGGGTTTATTTTGAGATGTGTATTTTTGTAAAATCCATTGTTAGTGCATCGTAGGTGAGGAGTGTATCAGTCAATAGGACTCCGATACCAGTAATGTATTTAAGTGCTTCGGTGGCTTGAATTATGCCTATAATTCCAGCTACCACGCCCAGTATACCAAATGATGCGCTTGAAGGAGTGTCGGTTGGTTGTTCAGGGAAAAGCGTGCGGTAGTTTGCTGTTCCTGGAAGTATTGTCATTACATTGCCTGTATATTGATTGATTGCACCATGAATTAATGGTTTATCATTAGCAACGCACACGTCATTAATAAAGAATTTGGAATACGAATTGTCGGTTGCGTCTATGATTATGTCATAATTAGAAATGATTGATGTTGCATTGTTTATGTCAAATAATTCATGATATGTTATGACTTCAACTTCTGGATTTATTGCATTGATTTTGGCTTTAGCTGAATATACTTTTGGCAGTCCAATATCGTCTGTGAAGTGTATTATTTGTCGTTGTAGGTTTGAGATGTCAACGTTGTCGTTATCAATTAGTCCTATGCAGCCAATACCCGCAGCGGCAAGATATAGTGCGATAGGAGAACCAAGTCCACCGACACCAATTATAAGAACTTTTGCATTTAATATTTTTTCTTGACCTTCAGCGCCGATGTCGTGTAGGAGCATGTTTCTTTTGTATCGTTCGCGATTATCGTTATTAAGTACCATATAATCAAAATTTGAATAGTTTGTAAAGTTAGTATAAGCAATTAAAATGGAAGCAATTTTCGTTTTCTTTTTTAGAAAAAAGAGGTAAAAGATGTTGTGTGATAGAAAATTATGCCTAACTTTGCACCCGAGTTTGGACGTGTGGTCCATAATTCATTAATTAAAATAATTTATTAACTAATTAGATGAGCGAAGAATTAAACAATTCTCCTATCGATAATTTCGATTGGGACGCCTATGAAAATGGCGAAACTCAAGGGGCTAAGACCCGCGAGGAACAGGAAACTACTTATGACGCGTCACTTAATACAATTAAGGACAAAGATGTAATCGACGGTACTATAATCTCTCTAAACAAAAGAGAAGTTGTGGTTAACATCGGGTATAAGTCAGATGGTATTATTCCACTTAACGAATTTCGTTATAATCCAGAATTGAAAGTAGGTGACACCGTAGAAGTGTATATCGAGAATCAAGAGGATAAGAAGGGACAATTAATCCTTTCACACAAAAAAGCACGCGCCACACGTAGTTGGGACCGCGTAAATGAAGCACTTGAGAATGATGAAATCATAAAGGGCTTTATAAAATGTCGTACAAAGGGTGGTATGATTGTAGATGTCTTTGGCATCGAAGCATTCCTTCCAGGCTCACAAATTGATGTAAAACCTATCCGTGACTATGATGTATTTGTAGGAAAAACGATGGAATTTAAGGTTGTAAAAATCAATCAAGAATTTAAGAATGTTGTTGTTTCACATAAAGCTCTTATTGAAGCAGAACTTGAGCAACAAAAGAAAGATATTATTGCTAAGCTTGAAAAGGGTCAAGTACTTGAAGGAACGGTTAAGAATATTACCTCTTATGGTGTATTTATCGACCTTGGAGGCGTTGATGGTCTTATTCACATCACCGACTTATCATGGGGACGTGTTAATCACCCAGAAGAAGTTGTAGCCCTTGATCAAAAACTAAACGTAGTAATTCTTGACTTTGATGACGAGAAGAAGCGTATAGCTCTTGGCCTAAAACAACTACAACCACATCCATGGGATGCACTTGATAGCGAGCTAAAAGTAGGCGATAAGGTTAAGGGTAAAGTTGTCGTTATGGCAGATTACGGTGCATTTATTGAAATCGCAGCAGGTGTAGAAGGTTTAATCCACGTATCAGAAATGTCTTGGTCACAACATCTTCGTTCAGCACAAGACTTTATGAAAGTAGGCGATGAAGTAGAAGCAGTTGTTCTAACTCTTGACCGTGACGAACGTAAGATGTCTCTTGGTCTAAAACAACTAAAGAATGATCCTTGGGAAAATATAGATGCAAAATATGCAATCGGTTCACAACACACAGCTAAAGTACGTAACTTTACAAACTTTGGTGTATTTGTAGAAATCGAAGAAGGCGTTGATGGTCTTATTCACATTTCAGACCTATCATGGACAAAGAAAATCAAACACCCATCAGAGTTTACTCAAATAGGTGCAGATATTGAAGTACAAGTACTTGAAATAGACAAGGACAATCGTCGTCTAAGTCTTGGACATAAGCAACTTGAAGAAAATCCATGGGACGTATTTGAAACAGTATTTACTCTTGGAAGTGTTCACGAAGGAACCATTACCGAAATGCTTGATAAGGGTGCAGTAATTGCATTACCTTATGGCGTAGAAGGTTTTGCTACTCCTAAGCATCTTGTAAAAGAAGACGGAACACAAGCACAAGCTGAAGAAAAATTAGATTTCAAGGTAATTGAATTTAATAAGGACGCTAAGCGTATTATCCTTTCACATAGCCGTATCTTTGAAGATGAAGCTAAGGCTGAAGCAAAGAAGACCGCAAAGAAAGCAGCTAAGAGCGAAGATGCAACTCAAAGTGCAATGACAAGTAACAACAACACAATGGAGAAAACTACTCTTGGTGATTTGGAAGGACTTGCAGCATTAAGAGATAAGCTTGCAAACAAGTAATACTTAGAATAGTATATTTTTATATCAGAGGCATTCCTTTAACTGGGGGTGCCTCTTTTGATTTATTACTGGTTGATGAGGTGTACGCACATTACGCACGTTACGCACCCTTTTTGCTTTTTTTCGCATTAAGTTGATAGTGTGATTATTAGCAAAGGTAGTGTTCAAACTTGGACTGAGATGTGGAAAAAAAGATGAATAGATTGGTCGTTTTTTTTAAAAGTTGAAAAATAACATGTATATTTACTGCAAGATTTGTTAGAGTAAAAAACATGATGGACTTTTTAGCGCAATATCATCTTCTTGGACTTTTAATAGGAGTGTGTACATTTTTGATAATTGGTGCATTTCACCCTGTGGTAATAAAATGCGAGTATTATTTTAGTACTAAGTGTTGGTGGTGGTTTCTTGTAATGGGGATTATTGGTGTAGGATTGTCGATTTATGTTGACAATATATTGTTTGCTGCTTTGCTTGGAGTAACGTCGTTTTCGTGCTTTTGGAGTATTTTAGAAATATTTGAGCAGGAAGAACGTGTTCGCAAGGGGTGGTTTCCTCGAAATCCTAAGCGCAAATATCGATTTGATAAGGATTAGTTTTTTTTTTGGATGTTAATATTAGGCGATTTATATGCTACTAAGGAGTGGTAATATAAGTCGCCTTTTTTTTGTGCGAATTT
>JAVWYO010000103.1:0-7057 GCA_036661515.1 Muribaculaceae bacterium
ATTATGAGGAGCTACACCGCCGAGTTGAAGAATGCGTTCGGCTAATTCATCAATTTTATTTGAGGCATCATTGTACATGCCTTCAAATTTTGCATGCAATATAAAGAATCCGCGTCCTTTTATATTCCAATGGAATCCGCGAAGATTTGTATAAAATACTTGGAAATCGGCAAGTAGTTGCTTGAGTTCAACAATTACGTTTTCAACTCTTTTACCATCTAAATCGATATAATCTAAAGTTTTCATTTGTTTGTTATTTTAAAGTTAGTAATTCATTTTCTTATGATGCAAAGATATACTAAAGATAGATATAGAACAAACAGATATTATATATGCAAATATAGATAATATCAATATACGTGAATAATTACTTACTCCATTATTATCGCAGTAAATGTGCGCCCCGAAGCAATGCCGAGAGTACGCGCCGAGTAATATTTAGCAGGATTGCACTTGGTGCAATTATCTGAAAATGAGATATTTTGAGGCATAATCCCCGCTTGCCATAGGGTTATAGCGTTTGCAAGCTGTAGATTTATGTGAGCTTTTTGTGTTGCTTGATTACGGTACATTATTTCATCAATTGGAAAATTAGCATCACGAAATTGTTCAACAACTTCATCGCCTACTTCAAAACAATCTTGGCATATTGATGCTCCTATCGCGACATGAATATTCTGTAATACTGCTCCAATTGATAACATGGTGCTAATGGTATTAGCTCCGATTTTTGAGATTGTGCCTTTCCAACCAGCATGAGCGATAGCAACAATTCCATTTTGTGGGTCGCAAAATGCTATTGGTACACAGTCGGCGGTATTAACACCAATGGCTACACCATGCAAGCATGAGACGAGCGCATCTACATCTTGCAACGCTTTGGCACGCTCTTGGTGCTGAAGTTGCATGAATGCTTGGTCGATGAGTGCTACGGTTGAGGTGTGCGTCTGTCGTGGCATTATTAGATGGTCGTCGGCAATACCTAATTCTTTACATAACTCAAAGCGACACTTAAGGATATGTTCCTTAGTGTCGCCTGTGTAATTGCATATATTAAATTCAGAATATGAATTTGAGGGATATTTAATGCCACGCAATGTAGTAAATGCGTTAACATTATTGATATTCACATTAAATCGTAGTTGCTCAATCTTCATCATCTTTATGGTCTTCTTCCCAATATTCATCGTCCCAGTCTTCATCGTCGGCAATAAAATCGTCGTCGGCAACAGGTTCTGGCGTAAAGATAAATTCATCTTCCTCTTGCACGCGGTGCGTGATGTCGAGGTCGCGATGAGCCATAGCGGCAGGAATCTTGTTATTTTCATCGTTTATTGCTTCCCAGAGCATGTCTTTAAGTTCCATAAGCCCAGTTCCAGCAACAGCAGAGATAAATACACTCTTAATTCCATAAGGCAATTCCTTTTTCATTTCTTCGATAAGTTCATCATCGAGCATATCACTTTTTGTGATAGCAAGGATATGTGTTTTATCGGCAAGATCGGGATTAAATGATACTAATTCATTAAGTAGTATTTCATAATCCTTTTTTATATCGGCAGAATCGGCAGGAATCATAAATAGCAACACTGCATTACGCTCTATGTGCCGCAAAAAACGTAGTCCAATTCCTTTGCCTTCGCTTGCGCCCTCGATGATTCCAGGAATATCAGCCATTACAAATGAGCGCTCATCGCGATAGCTCACAATGCCGAGATTTGGCTCAAGAGTGGTAAATGCGTAATCGGCAATTTTAGGCTTTGCCGCAGAAATAGAAGAAAGTAGAGTCGATTTTCCAGCGTTAGGAAACCCAACGAGTCCCACATCGGCAAGGAGTTTTAGTTCGAGAATTACTGATTTTTCAATCATTGCTTCTCCTGGTTGAGCATAGCGTGGAGTACGATTTGTTGGCGACTTAAAGTGCCAATTACCGCGTCCCCCTTTTCCTCCTTTTAGTAGCTTTACCTCTTGTCCGTCATCGGTGACTTCGCAAATAAATTTTCCAGATTCTGAATCAAATACTGCCGTTCCGCAAGGGACTTCAATGATTTGATCCACGCCATCTTTACCAAAGCTACGTCCACCCGTTCCTGATGCACCACTTGTAGCATAAATATGACGTTTATATTTTAGATGAAGAAGTGTCCACAAATTTCTGTTTCCTCTTAAAATGACATGACCGCCACGCCCACCATCTCCACCATCGGGACCACCCTTAGGTGCATATTTAGCACGATAATAATGACGTGAACCAGCGCCACCCTTTCCAGAACGACACAAAATCTTCACGTAATCAATAAAATTTGAACCAGCCATATTTTTTATTTAGTTTATTCCATTAGTGGAAAAAAGCCTACAAAGATACTAACTATTTTTCACATAGCTTTGTTCACGACCGCTATTGCATAAACATTTCGTTTTTATTCACTAAATCGGCGTTTCAAAATTTATGCTGATAGTATTGATGTTATTTCATTCCAGCCACACCATTCACCACATTTACCATTGTTTCATAAGCTTTATACATATCTTCAATGCACACCCATTCTTTTACAGTGTGTTCGGCATTCTGTCCTGTAAACAGGCAAAGCCCACCAGCTAATCCTCGTGCAGCCATCATTGCAGCAGTAGTTCCAGCTCTTATTGGTTCGGGTTTTGGAGAAACTCCAGCTTTTATCATTGCTTTGGTCACAATATCCAAAGATTGTGGGTGCATAGAATATTTCACATTTTCATATTGCAAACGTTCGTCTAATATCTCAACTTTTACATTTGGAAAATCTTCTCTAACATGTTTTATAGCTGTGTGCAGAATGCGATTAAATAATTCACCTTCTTGACGTGAAAAATACCGAATGCGAGTAGACACAATATAATCATCGTTACCACTTTTTTCCATATTCCAACAATGAATGTATCCGCTCAACGAATCACTATTTGCAGGGTGACATTCCAAAGGGACTTCAGCTATAAATCGTGCACTGCAAGTCAATGCATCTCCCATTCCCAACGCTTTTGCCTCACTTGGGTGAGCGGCTTTGCCAATAAACTTGACAATCATTTGTTTTGCGGTAAAGTTTTCATTTAACACACTTCCTATTAATCCGCCATCTAAATCCACTAAAATATCGGGGTGAAAAATATCTTTGTCCAATCGTTCAGCAGCAAGTCCAATGTCTTCATTTGGAGCAAAGACAAATTGTATCTCACCATGTGACATTTTATTACCTTGCTCTGAAAGTTGCTGCAAAAGAGTCATTGCAATAGCCATTCCAGCTTTATCATCGCCACCTAAAAGAGAATTTCCGTCGGTGCACACAATAGTCTTTCCAATACAATCCTTCAAATGAGCTCCTTCGGGTGAATCAACCAATAATGTTAATTCATCGTTTAATTGAATATCCGTTCCATCATAATTATCTATGATTCGTGGTTTTATATTCTGTGCATTGCATTCTGGTGTAACATCGATATGTGTGCTTATTCCAAGTGATGGAACTTGTTTTTTCATATTTGATGGAACTATGGCATATACATAGAAATCGTCGGATACTACACAGCGAACTCCGATTAATTCGCTTATTTCTTTTTGAATATAGCGAGCCATTTCTTTCTGTCCCTCAGTAATCGGAAAGGCTTTAGGATCTTCACTTGTTTGCGATTGGCTATTAATCGCTATATATTTCATAAATCGATTTTGCATATCCTTTTGTGAACTTTGCACAAAGAGATTTACACTGCAAATGATAAATAAACTACAAATTAATTTTTTCATATATATGTAAATTTAATAGGATATTTTATTGCTTAATGCAATTACTACAAATCCAAGCCATTGCGCTGCTTCACCAATTCTTGGGCTTGACGATAGTCATCGGGCGAACCTATATCAATCCATGTGCCATTAATTGGATATTGAGTAACTTTTAGGTCACGTGCAATTAAGGCTTCTAAAAAATCTGTTGCATCGTAGTACTCATTTCGAGGAATTAGCGATAGCAATTCACGCTTTATAAGATATATTCCAGCATTGGCATGATAGTTATATGTAGGTTTCTCTTCAAGCCCACGCACTCGATTGCTCTCGGTAATAAATATTGCATAAGGGACAGATACCATATAAGGAATTACTGCTACACTCATGTCGGCACCTTGCTCTATGTGATTGAGGTAAAATTCCTCATAGTTTATAGAGGTTAGTAGGTCGGAATTCATAAGTAATACCGTATCGTTAGAGAAATCGTCGATAAGCGACAATGCACCTATTGTTCCCAATCGGCATGGCTCTTTGACACATTTTACTGTCACGTTAGCAATAGGATTCAAAAAATGCTGTTCAATCTTCTCGCTAAGATAATTCGTTGTTACCGAGATATTTGAGATTCCATTGCGCGCGAGTTGCTCAATATTGTAATCAATAATACATTTATCCCCTACTTTTAGTAATGGCTTAGGAGTGTCGATAGTGAGCGGACGCAGGCGTTCGCCTTTTCCGCCAGCCATTAGCACGGCATCAATAGGGAGTAATGAATGGTATATCGAAAAGTCGTAGATATGCTTTATTGTTCCATCGTCATTAAGATGAGGGACAAGTGTAATCTTATTACGTCGCAATTCTTTTACATCGGTAACTTTTATTCGACTTCCTGTGAGTGCAATAAAATTGCGGTGCATAATTTCATTTATCGGGGCATCGAGTGCATATCCACTAATAAGACTGCGACGAATATCGCCATCGGTGAGCGTGCCTGTTACCTTTCCATCGACATCGACAACGAATAGCGTTGTAGCCTTCCCCGACAATTCATTTAGCTGACGCAAAGCATCAATTATGCTTCTATTCTCGTCAATAATATAGCTATTCCACTTCTCTTCCATATTATTACTACTTTTTATAATCCATACCGAGATTGTACATTATAAAGCTAAATATGTCGGCATATTCGTCAATTACTTTTGTTATTGGTTTCCCTCCACCATGTCCAGCCTTGCTATCAATGCGTATAATCTTGGGCGCGTCGCCAGTATTGCTTGCTTGAAGAGTTGCAGCATACTTGAATGAATGCGCAGGTACTACACGGTCGTCGTGGTCGGCTGTTGTAATCATAATTGCAGGATAGTGTGTGCCATCATTTTTGATAGTGTGAAGTGGTGAATATTCATATAGATATTTCATCATCTCTGGACTATCATCACTACGTCCATAATCAGATGCCCAATTCCAGCCAATAGTAAATTTGTGATAACGAAGCATGTCCATCACACCAACTTGAGGAACAGCAACTTTGAAAAGGTCGGGACGTTGATTAACAACAGCGCCAACAAGAAGTCCGCCATTGCTACCACCATTAATAGCAATCAAAGATGGATTAGTGTATTTCTCTTTTATTAAATACTCGGCAGCGGAAATAAAGTCGTCAAATACATTTTGTTTTTTTAGCTTAGTGCCAGCTTGATGCCAATCCTCGCCATATTCGCCACCTCCACGTAGATTAGCCATAGCATATATACCCCCATTTTCGATAAAAGGTAATCTATAAGAATTAAAAACAGGATTTAGACTAATATTAAATCCTCCATATCCATATAAGAATACGGGATTATTGCCATCGAGTTTCAAGCCTTTTTTGTATGTTAGAAACATGTGAATAATTGTCCCGTCGGTGCTGGGATATTCAACTTGAGTAGTTACATAATCATCAGAATTGAATTTAACTTTAGGGGCATTATAAAGCGTAGAAATGTTAGTATTTATATCATATCGATATATAGCTCCAGGAAATGTAAACGAAGTGAGAGAGTAGAACACCTCTTGCTCAGCTATATCACTACGTATCGCCACCGAGCCAAGCGCGGGAAGTTTTATTTCGTGTAATTCTTTTCCATCAATAGTATATACATAGGCATGATTTGAAGCATCTTTGTCGTAAGTAATGATTATTTTTCCAGCAGCAAATTGCACGCCCGATATTACATATTTATTTTCAGGGATAAGTGTTTTCCAGTTTTTGCGCGCAGGAGCGGTTAGGTCTACGGTGATTATTTTATACATCGGAGCATCATCATTTGTAATAATATAAGCCATATTGCCTATATTCTCAAATATTAAGAAAAGGTTATCGAGCTTATCATTTAAAGCAGTATATTTTGGCGTTGCGCTCTTTAAGTCTTTAACGTAAGCCTTATTTCCGCTACCATCGGATTCATATAAATATATGAAACGTTCATCATCACTAACATTAACACTGTAAAAATGCAAAGGGAATTTTGGATTTTGATATTCAAGACGGTCGCTACTTTGTGGCGTGCCAAGTCGGTGATAATACACTTTTTGATTCTCATTCTTTGCCGATAAAGCCTTCCCATCGGTCGGAGCATCGTAAGCGCTATAAAAGAATCCATCTCCAAGCCATTGAGCATCAGAGAATTTAGCCCACACGATATGATCCTTTAGCAATTTGCGTGTGGCAACTTCCATTACATATATTTCATTCCAATCACTACCGCTACGAGAAATCACATACGCCAAATATTTTCCATCTTTTGAGAACTTAACACTTTGCAAAGCTACTGTGCCATCGTGAGATAAAGTATTTGGGTCGAGAAGCACCTTAGGTTCAGCGTCGAGCGTAGCACGCTCATATAGGACACTTTGATTTTGAAGTCCATCATTTTTGTAAAAATAGTATTTACCATGTTTCTTAAATGGAGCTCCAACTTTTTCATAGTCATTGAGTTCTGTAAGTCGCTCCTTTAAAGCAACACGAAATGGTATTTTATCGAGATAGCTCTGAGTTACAGCATTTTGAGCCTTCACCCACGCAGCAGTTTCAGCCGTAGTATCGTTTTCAAGCCAACGATAAGGGTCGGCAACTTCAGTTTCAAAATAAGTGTCCTTAACATCACCTTGATGCGTCGAAGGATATACCAAAGAAGGCGTTGCAGCAAATGCCGAAGCACTAAGAATTAGGCTACTCATTACTATTGTACTTTCAATTTTCATATTAGCAATCAAATTATTTAGAGTCAAATATCGCAATTTATTTTGACATTTTAG
>JAVWYO010000104.1:0-6963 GCA_036661515.1 Muribaculaceae bacterium
GCCACATCAGTCAAATAGCTCTTCCCGTCAGCCGAACGCATTTTCAGTTGACTACAATTTGTAGCCAACTCACTTCCTTCTTTTTTTAGACGTGTTTTCAGCACACTCCAATATTTGCGAGGATTAGGGCTATCTGTCAAGACTCCGACCACATCAACAATAGAGAAATACCATTTCTCTTGTTCATCATCCCAAAGCGTACGAACTTTACGCTCCTCAAACAGTTGTATTTTATTTTGCTGTGTCATATAATATCCAAAATATATTGCTATTCACCCATGTCTTCGTTGGAACTCGCATCTCTTTAGCAAAGTTTTCAAAACCTATATTAACATTATATATACCATTGTCAAGTTTATCTTGAATTTTAGCTTTGAACTATATAGAGTTATCGCCAACACAATTCACAATATCTATCAAATCTTAAATTTACTTATTAATTTCATAGCATTGGTTATTCATTTAGCGAATTCCAGCCTTGAGCAGCTAATTGTATTTCTGAATCGTCGCGCGTAATCATTGCACACCCAAGAGATGGCTTTGTTATGTGCCCTATTACTTTTATTCCCTTCAAATTTTTGATTCTTTCGTGATCAATAAGTGGCACTGTGAATAGCAATTCATAATCTTCGCCACCGTTAAGGGCTGCAGTATAAAGATTAATACCAAACTCTTCAGCCATTGATGCCGTCTGATAATCAATAGGGATACGATCTTCATAAATACGGCACCCTGTGTTGCTCTCTTTGCAGATATGGAGTAGTTCTGAAGATAGTCCATCACTAACGTCCATCATTGACGTGGGTTTTATGCCATTTTCAGCAAGAATAGCAATAATATCTTTCCGAGCTTCAGGCTTTAGTTGGCGTTCAAGTATATACTCTTTGCCTTCAAATGCAGGGTGGAAATCAGTGTTTCCTTTTCCTACGAGCTTCTCTCGTTCGAGCAATTGCAACCCCATGTAAGCTGCACCAAGATCGCCACTGACGCATATAATATCAGTGTCTTTGGCTCCATTACGATAAACGATAGTATCCTTTATGCCTTCGCCAATGCACGTGACACTAATAATAAGGCCAGTAACTGACGATGAAGTATCGCCACCTATAAGGTCAACGCCATATATGTCGCAGGCAAGTTTTATGCCGCTATAAAGTTCCTCGATATGCTCTACTGTAAAACGTTTAGATACGCCAAGCGACACAGTAATCTGCTTTGGAATGCCATTCATGGCATAAATATCGGAGAAGTTAACAACTGCCGATTTATATCCCAAATGCTTTAATGGGACATAAGTGAGGTCAAAATGTATTCCTTCGAGAAGTAGGTCGGTTGTAACAAGCACCTCTTTGTCGCCATAATTCAAAACAGCAGCATCATCGCCAATACCTTTTTTTGTTGATTCATTCTTTATTACAACATCTTTGGTGAGTCGGTCAATAAGACCAAACTCACCTATTGATGCTATTTCTGTTTCATTATTACCCATTGGGATAAATCCTCTTTATTCTTTAAAACGATTGATTAATTCTTTCATAATAAGTGTCATCTTAGGCTGAGCCTCAGCAGCTGCTTTTTGTACTTCCTCGTGTGAAACTTTTTCAACGATACCCTCCACGCCGAGATCAGTAACAACAGACACTCCAAACACTTCCATTCCACCATGACGAGCTACAATAACTTCGGGAACGGTACTCATGCCAACGGCATCACCACCAATAATATGAAAATATTTATATTCAGCTGGGGTTTCAAATGTAGGGCCAGAAGTACCAACATATACTCCCTCAACAACACGTATATTATTATCGGCTGCAACTTTCTTTGCATCATTGATAAGACGCTTTGAATATGCTTCACTCATTTCAGGAAAACGTGGTCCGAGTTCATTATAGTTTTTACCACGTAATGGGTGTTCGGGAAATAAATTTATGTGGTCGGTGATAATCATCACATCACCAATACGGAATGTGGGGTTCATAGCTCCAGCAGCATTCGATACAAAAAGTGTTTTTATTCCAAGAGCTTTCATCACACGCACAGGGAAAGTTACTTGTTGCATATCATAACCTTCATAAAAGTGGAAACGACCTTGCATAGCCATTACACGTTTATTACCAAGCTGTCCAAATATGAGTTTACCACTATGACCTTCTACTGTAGATACTGGGAAATTAGGAATTTCTTCGTAAGGAATAACCAAAGCATTTTCAATATGATTAACCAACTCACCAAGTCCTGTACCGAGAATAATTGCCGTTTTAGGCATATCGCTAACTTTCGATTGAATGAAAGCCGCCGTCTGTTTGATTTTTTCTAACATAATTAATTTTGTAATTTCTATGATTAATAAACTCATTTCTTGCAATAGAAGTTCAATTATTGCCTAATTTGTTAGCATTTTTTAGGCGCATTGCATTCGCTATTTCTTTTTCAAAGGCATCTCTAAAATCTACATCATCGTAAGGGATAAAATCCACTTCGATAGGAAGATAAAACACATTAGCCTTAATTGATGTGGGAAAATATGGATTATTTGCCAATCTCACCGCATCTTTTTCTGTGGTAATAATTAGCTTCTTTTCACCAGTTAATTGGTTGAATTTTGTTGTGATAAGGTCAAGGTCGCTACGGTCGAAATTATGATGATCAGCAAAATGAATTACTTTCACTTTTGCCTCAAAACTTTTTATGTATTTTACAAATGGTTTAGGATTTGCAATTCCCGTAATAGCAAGTATCGAATCGTCATTTTTCATCCACTCCATATATGGCATATACATAGAATAATCGGGAAATACTGATACTAAATTACCATATTTATATTTTGAGAATAATAGTTGCTGCGAAGGAAATAGATTTAGATTATTTTTCATAATTCTAAAGTCCATAGGCTTCAAATCTTGAGGACACTTCGTTACAATAACCATCTCGGCACGATTAAGACCTGCAACACTTTCACGAAGTCGGCCTAACGGTAAAAGTTTGTCGTTAAAAACAGGACGATTATATTCCATCAACACAATTGCAACCGAAGGTTTTACATAACGATGTTGAAAAGCATCATCAAGTAATATTAAATCTATTTGAGGGTTAATCTTGAGAAGCTCATGTATTCCATGCCTGCGATCTTCGCACACTGCAAGGCTTATGCGCCCAAAGAATTTCTTCATTATTTGATATGGCTCATCTCCAATAGTATTAGGCGTAGACGTTGCCGAAGCCATTACAAATCCTTTTGTGTGGCGCTTATATCCACGACTGATGACTCCAATTTTATAGTTGCTACAAAGGATAGAAATAAGATATTCCACATGTGGCGTTTTACCTGTCCCCCCTATTGCTATATTACCAACTACCACAACTGGTATATCAAAACTTTCTTGCTTGAAGATACCCCAATCAAAAAATTTATTACGCAAAGCCATTACCCAACCATATATTTTAGATAATGGTACAAGTAATAGTGTAATTAATATTTTCAGATTTTTATCCACAAGCAAATAACGAAAACTTATGAGTTTAGTATACTGTAATCATATCCATACGAGCTTGTATGTGATCTTGTTTCAATATCTTTTGTAATTCTTCTTGATATTTATATAAATCACCCGATTCCGACATTATGGCACTCTTAATTTTAGTAACCACATATTTTGATAAATATTTTGTAACGAAATCCTCTTGTTCTGGCAATATAGTGGTTGAATATTTCTTTACTTTAGCTTTATTAGCTACCCACTTAATAGCATCATTAAGTCCACCAAATTCATCAATGAGCCCTATTTTCATAGCATTTGCGCCGTCCCACACACGTCCTTGTGCAATCTCTTTTAGCTTGTCGATAGGCATCTTGCGTCCCTGCGCACAACGTGAGGCGAAAAGTTCATAACCAGCATTTACGTAATTCTGCATTGATTGTTGCTGGAATGGAGTCATTTTTTTAGATATATTTAGTAAATCGCCATTTGCATTTGTCTGCACAAGGCTTTGATTAATGCCAATTTTATTTTCAAGCAATCCTTCAATACAAGGAATCACCCCAAATATACCAATAGACCCTGTAATAGTCACTGGCTCAGCAAATATTCGATTTGCACCGCAAGAAATATAATATCCACCCGAAGCAGCATAGTCGCCCATTGACACAGCATAAGGCTTTCCTGATTTTTTAAATTCTTCAAGAGCTGCCCATATTTGTTCTGAATCATAAGCACTGCCACCAGGAGAATTAACTCTAAGTACAAGCCCCTTTATATCATCATCTTTTGCAACATCAAGAATATTCTCTATCATGTCATCGGCAACAATACCCTCTTTAGAATGGCTATTTATTTCGCCAACGGCATAAAGTACAGCAATTTTATCTGATTCACTCGTTTGTATTTCGGTTTGCATCATTTCTTCAGGTGTTACAAGGATAAGGTCGTCATCATCGGCAATCTTCACCAATTTCTTTAATTTCTTATCAAAATCAAACTTGTAGCACGTAGCATCTATGAGTTTATTGGTCTTAAGATAAGATGTAGGGCGTGTCAAGGTAATGCTATCGGCATAAACATTAAAAGCTGGTGTAGCAATATTACGCGACTTTGACATTTGATTAGATATAGTGCTCCAAATACTACCTAAGAACACCTCTTGTTGTAGCCTATTAGCATCGCTTATACTCGTAAGCATAAATGGCTCAACAGCACTTTTAAAAGACCCCACACGAATAACCTGCATTTCTATACCCAATTTATCAAGCATATTTTTATAAAAAAGATTATTAGTAGCAAGTCCACGAATATCAAGCATTCCATAAGGATTCATAAACATGCTATCGGCTACCGATGCAACATAATAATCACGTTGTTCAATTCCTTCATTGCCATAAGCATATATCCATTTCTTGCTCAACTTGAAATTTTCGAGAGCTTTACGTATTTCATAAGCTGTCGCCATTCCTGCTGAGGCACCATTACATTCTATAAATATTCCTTTTATATTATCATCAGCTTTTGCTAACGAAATAGACTTAACAATATTATCGAGCGAACTTGGCACGTCCTCGTCATTAAAAAATGAAGTGATAGCATCATCTGGATTACTACGTTCTGATATTGTACCATTCAAATTTAAGTAAAGAATAGACTTATCCTGAGATGTCAAAGTGGTGGGAGCACTTGAAAATGCTCCAGAAAATGCCGTCAAAAAAACAACACCCATAAGCACACTAACTATCGCGAAAAACATCAATGCGCCCCAAACTCCTACAAAGGCACCCAAAACTGTCATTAAAAACTGCTTCATACTGAAAATTTTAAATATTTGATTCTTTTTTAAGAATAATCCATTCTGACTTACAAAGTTAAAACAACTTTTCACATTTCCATAAATAGAGACGATAAAAAATTATATAACTCAACAATTATTTATTTCTCTTCATCATAAGAGCCTAAATCATCAGATAAATCTTTGAAAAAATCATAGTGCAATATTTTACATATTCTTTGGAGTAATTCTGTATCAATAGTATTTCTACTGAAAATATCATAAGCATTTGTTCGCACAACATTTAATGCACGAGCAAACCATGTTACGGTTCGCCCCTGTCGTTTCAATTCATTATGTATATGTTTGCCAATGTGCATAAGCTTTAAGACTGTGGAAGCGTGAACGATGTTATAAAATATCTCATTCTGAGGCTTCCAACGGCCTGCGTAACAAGATATAACAACAAAGCCCACGCTATGCGCAGACGCTTTGTTCTCTATCCTTGTGTTACGCTGATTTGTTGGAATTTCAGAATACAAGAATCAAGAAAAACGTTTCTTTTTAGCTAATATGTCTAAAATATCACAAACTATTTAAATATACTTTATCATGTGATATTTGTGCAAATATAACTAATTCAAGGCAAACATTAGTCAAAGTGTCCTATAATATATAACACTTTTGTCGTATTTTACTATACCCTAAAACTTTTTATTAATGTTAATAACTACGTAAATTTGTAAAACTTAGAATTGAGATAAGAGTAAGAAAAGGTTGATCACATATCAAGCAATATTTAAAACACGAACTTAACAAATATATATCGTATGAAAAATGAGAAAGGTATTATTCTAATTATTGCAATGATAATTATATCAAGCTGTAACATTTATGCCATGAAACCAAAGCATAACACCATTAAACACACAAACGTTACACAATCAGCAAATAAATCTATGGAGCAAATTCTTAAATTAGCTAAAGCTTACTATTTTGGCAATGATAGTATTTATATGAATAAGCAAAAGGCATTTGAATTATTCAGCAAAGCTGCAAAGCAAGGGAATTTAGAAGCTCAAAATTTTTTAGGATGTTGCTATTCAACAGGAGAAGGCGTAGCAAAAGATATAGAGCAAGCTGTATATTGGTTCCGAAAAGCTGCCGAACAAGGATTTGCAACGGCTCAATTTAATTTAGGGCTTTGCTATCAAAGTGGTGATGGTGTTGAAAAGGACTTTAATCAAGCTGTATATTGGTTCCGAAAAGCGGCTGAACAAGGAAATGCTAAGGGCCAATGTCATTTGGGGGTGTGTTACGGCTCCGGTGATGCTGGTGAAAAGGACTTTAATCAAGCTGTATATTGGTTCCAAAAATCGGCCGAACAAGGAAATGATGATGCTCAATATTTTTTGGCGCAGTGTTACTACTTCGGTTATGGTGTTGAAAAGGACTTTAATCAAGCTGTATATTGGTGCCAAAAATCGACCGAACAAGGAAATGCTACTGCTCAATATTTTTTGGCGCAGTGCTACTACTTAGGTAATGGTGTTGAAAAGGACTTAAATCAAGCTATATATTGGCTCCGAAAAGCGGCTGAACAAGATGATACAGCTGCTCAATGTCTTTTGGGGGAGTGTTACCTCTCCGGAGATGGTGTTGAAAAGGACTTTAATCAAGCTGTATATTGGTTCCGAAAAGCGGCTG
>JAVWYO010000105.1:0-3565 GCA_036661515.1 Muribaculaceae bacterium
ACAAGTGATTCCATTTGTAGGAGCATAGGTTTGACCGTCAGTTACTGCAAAAGCTGAGCCTACGCTCAAGATTGCAGCAGTTGCACAAAGTAATAATTTCTTCATAATGAATAAAATTAAAGTTAAAAAATCAAGTTATAGTTGTTATCCTTTTTTTTAATTATTGCGAAGCATAAACCAATAAATGCCTCAACACAATTTCGATGCTAAATTAGTTATTGATTTCGGTTCTACAAAATAAATAACACTAAAATTATGTATAAGAAATATAAAAAACATTATCAGCAAAGAAAGCCCCGCAAAACTATGCAGGGCTAAAACGTTTCTACTCTTTCACGTACTTAATAACTACATTACTTGTCGATGAAGCTACCTTAATAATATAAATGCCACAGGGCACAGTACTAAGGCTTATTTCATTATAGCCATTATGCACATTGGCAGGAGCAATATTTAAAGCACCACCAGTTGTAGAATAGATGTTTAGGACTTCATCACCTACTGCATTAGGTACTATTAATGTCTCATCAACGATATAAGCATTTTTATTAGTATCTACGCCTTCAACTCCCAACGAAGCGCTATAAATAAATTGCTTTGGAGTAGCATACTCTGTTTTTGACGCTACTGTGGCTGACGACAAATTATATGAGTATAAAGCTCGCACATAATACTCTTCCCCATCTTTCAAGAACCCTGACGGAAGTTTTATTTCACTAAGAGGGTCTGACTCAAATTGAAAATCATTAAGATTTTTAGCATACGAGAAGCGACTTGGGAACGATTGCGATGCGCTTATCTCAAGGCGAGTAAACGAGATTCCCTCTTGTGGCGCTATGATAATGCGAGAATTACTATATAATGTAGAGCCATCAATAGCTGGAGTTACAAATACTGGAGGTGCAGGGACAATATCAAGCGTTGTAAAGCACACCACATCGGTGTATTTTGAATATTCGCCATTTGTTGCCTTAACGCGTACATAATACTTTGTACCACCTGATAATGTGAGCTGAGGAATGGTGTACTCAGCCTCAGAAACTGTTGCCGTTTTTACAATATTTGTCATCGTAAAATCTTTAGCTACTTCAACAGTAAATGACACACCCTCTGAAGCTCCATTCCACTTGATTAATGGTGTAAGACTTTGTGATACACTATTATTGAGAGGTGCAGATATGGCTGAAGGGACAAGGTTGAATGAACTGACATCAGAATATGTGTCTCTACAATTTACAGCTCGCGATAATATTCTCCAATAATAAATCCCAGCTTTAAGATTCCTTATCTTGACAAGTGACTGAACAGTTAAATCGGTCTCGGTTCTCGAAACTATTTTAGTCATAGCTTTATCTTCGGCAATCTCTACTACATACTGCTGTGCTGTACAATTCCATGACAATAGCGATGTATCAAACATTTTTGCGCCATCGGCTGGCATAACAAGAGTAGCTTTTGGAGCATCGGCAAGTGTTGCGCCAACAAAGGCTGCACTATATTCATTACCATATCTATCTAAATAGGCAACAGCATATTTGTATCCAGCCTGCATATTCTTAGGCACATCAAACGTGCCATTATAGCTCACTCCTATCAGATATTCTGGTTGCTTAGAAAATGTTGATTCCGCTACACTTGAGGGTATAGCATAGATAGTGTAACGCATATTATTGATAGTAGTACATGTCACTTTACCATCACTATAAGCTACATTAGCAGGAATACCAGGATTTGATGCTGGCATCCATGATACTACTGGCGTAAGCGATTTAGATGAAAACGCATTGACTTTTAGATAATGAAACAGGCGACGAATTTTTCTATTGACTATCACTGCGGCATTATTTAGCGTCTTCATATTAAAATACACTGTGCCTGGCGCTTCATTCTCACAATAATTTCTTGTAAGATTAATTTCGTCGGTATATTCGCTAAAGTCAGGTAGCTTTTTTTGAGTAGGAATAGATTGGCTCACATATAAGTGTCTATTAAAATGATTTGCTACATAAGACCACCACTCGGTCAAAGCATCAAAATCATTAGCGCCTTTGATTGGCCAATATATTTGTGGCGAAACAAAGTCAATACTGCCTTCACTTAGCCATGCAAGTGGGTCTGACGAAATCTGATTATATTGCCAGTCACTTCCGGGAGAGGGGCGTACGCCAAATTCTTCAGCCGAAGTCCCAGCCACGCCAGCAGGAGAAATACCAAAACGCACCCATGGCTTAGTCTCTTTAACGGTTTGATTCACTCGTCGCACCATGCGATTTATATTATCGCGTCGCCAATCGGGCTGTGAACGTTTCCCCCCAGCAGCAACATAAGCATCATAATACTTGGCATCTACATCTAAAGCAAGACCTCCTGCATTATAGAAATAATCATCATAAATCAATCCATCGGTATCATACTTCGTAATGATATCTTTGCACACATCTACGATGCGTTGCTCCACTTCTGGTAGAGCGGGGTTGAGAATCGTCTGCTTTGGGCTCGACAAGAGCCAGTCGGGATGCGTGTTAACATAATCCTTTTCGCACTCTGTCCAACTATCAGTGGAATTTCGGTATCTATATGGATTAACCCATGCATATACTTCTATACCTCGCTCATGGGCAGCACTTATTAAGTATTCAAATGGGTCAAATACTGGTGCCACACCTCGTTGAGGAGAAACCGTTTGCGACCATGGCTCATAAGCCGAATTATACATTGCATCACTAAATGTGCGCACATGATAATACACCGTCGTGAAGTTATTCACTACCAGTGTATCAAGCATATTATTACATATCTTCTTTAATTGAGTTGCGTTTGAAGATGTTATGACATTTGCAGGCCAATCGCCAATATAAGGAGAAATCCACACTGCTCTATGTTCTCGCTTAGGTTGCGCATTAACGCATAACGGAATTATGAGTAGTGACAATAAAATGGAGTAAATTAATTTCTTCATCGCTTTTATAAGTATTAATGACATCAAAGTTAAGAATTAACATTTTTCTAAAAATGAAAGATAGCCACTCTTTTAGAGCAGCTATCTTTCATTATAGTATATTCTACTCTAATTTTTAGAATAGTCTTGTTGGTCGAGGATTGATTGCTACACCCAGTATCTTATCGGTATTATTAGCATAGTTTACTACTTTCTTAGTAGATATATCATAGTAATAAAGACCTGTGGTATATTTCTTTTCCGTAAGACTCTTATTAAATCCAAAATAGACATTGCCACTTATGTTATCTACTGCAAATTGAGTTACAAAAACTCCTTCTTCGGGCGTTTTATTCACAGGATCTGCATCCATCTCAATATACTTAACTGGCGAATCAAGTTTTGGCATATCCTTTATATCTGTAGTTTCTTCTGGAAGGGGATATTCACAGAACCCAGCACCAGGAGTGCCTTTAGACATCCACACATACATTGCTTTCCTTTTCTCATCAATGTTAAATGCGCGTGGATTTGCGCCATCAAGAACCTCAGGATATAGCTTACTTGCTGGTTGATTAACATCAGATTTTTTGAAACGTACAATACCGTTTCCTGAATAGTTTTTAC
>JAVWYO010000105.1:3665-6840 GCA_036661515.1 Muribaculaceae bacterium
TGCTTGTCCTCCAACATTTGTTACTACTACATTAGAAGATTTTCCATCAGCTGTCATTACTGTGATTTGTCCGTCACCATTCTTATTATCTTCGTCGTTGATATAAATGTATTGCTTTCCACAATCTAAGATATAAAGAAGGTCTTCTTCTTTATCAGCTTCGCCATCAACCTTTGTCTTAACGGTCTTAAAGACTAATTGAGTAGGCATAGTACCTGAACTTACACCTAAGTCAAAAGCTAAATTCTTAGTACCCTTAGGTAATGTAGCAGGATCTATAATTTTATAAGCCTTTATATTACCACCCATAGATGCATAATAAATTGTAGGGCAAGGCTTATTATAACCTACTTGAACATTGATATAAGAATCCTCAAGTTGACGATTCTCGCCACCCTCTCGATCAATATCAAAGATGGTTTTCAATTCAATTTTTTGAGAACCTATATTTTTGAATTTTAGCATTCCAGGATTATCTTTGGTACCATCTTCATGAGAATAACCAATAAATTCTGTAATTGGTGTCCCATCTTCTTTTGTCGTTCCATCAGGGAATGTCCAAATATATTTAGTCTTTAAATTCTCAGGATTAGGGAGAAAAATATCAAGATCTACAAGAACATCATTTATTACCAACGTATCAGCACTTTGCGATTTAACGCTTAGAATTGGTATAATATCATATACAAGTATTGGATAAGTTATCTTACCTACTCCGTCAACTTCAAGAGTTACTTTATAGATACCCGATTTTGCATATTTGTGTACTGGGTTTACTTCAATTGATGTCGTTCCATCACCGAAATCCCAAGTTGCAGCACCCGATTTTGATGAGGTGTTTGTAAATTTAAATGTAGATACTACGTAGAAATCTAATTTATATTGATCTCCATCTACCGCGTAAGTGAAATCTACATCCTTTGTTGGGAAATTACCATAGTCGGGAGTTTTATCAACGCACGCTACCATTGCCAACATCATAACGGCTAAAAAGCCTATATTCTTAATTAATTTCATAATGGTTTATATTCTTAGTTAAGTCTAACAGACTTTGGTTCAGTATCAGTACCAAATTTTCCATTGTTATCAAAGACTTTAATCGTCGGTATTAGGAAATAATCGCGATTAAATTCAACCGTGTAAACATTATTTACACTATCATATACCCACTCTGGGAATGGGATATATGAAATAAGGTCTTTCATATAAGCCATCCACTCAGGACGAACATAAGTAATCTGAGTTCCGGTATCATCGGAGTAACGACGAATCAACCAAGGTGAAGACTTGTAGATATTATAAAGTTTCACATCAGGATTTTCATAATCAAGGGCAACTTCATGCACTATTTGATTGCCTTTATCATTTAATGTTATGTAATATTTAGCTACTACTGTTAGTGAATCGGTGTACCACAAATCAGATTTTTTAGCAGCATCAATTTCCGTAGGGAAATCTTTTTGATGCTTGGCATTTAAAGTGTTGAATTGTTCAGCTGTAAAAGGATACTTTAAATACACCGAGCGCAAATCTTTGTAATATGTACTATCCTTTGTCAGATAATCAATAACTGTTGCTACAAATTCTGATTGGAATTCCGCTGGATAATAAGTGTCAAATTTCTTTTGACTCCATTCTTTAGGTGCTTTCCACGAAACGGGGCTAAGCGTCTGAGAGACAGGAAAGGTTGCATCAAGAACATATTCATGACCATTCCACACTGCAAGTTCATGCTTATATGGAGATATCATTTGCGAACTTCTAACGGTGTCTGTTACATTTACACTCTTAGTATAAGCCAACGTTGGGGTTAGCTTAACAGTTGCAATGGCCGACTCTTCTCGCGTTATAGCAGCCCACACTTCGGCGTGGTCAATTGCATGCGCATTACTTGTATAGTACTTTGCTTTAAAGGAAACCGACTCCCCTGCTTTGCACACGGTACTTGCTAACTCCCAAGATACAGTAGGGACTTCCTGACCTAAATCCATGTTATCGGCTATTGGATCATTTACGGCACATGATGAGATTCCTGCCAAAGCCAAAGCAAATAGACCTATTTTATTATATAATTTCATAATTATCTATTGTTTTCAATATTAATATATTACTCAGCAGTAAGTGATGAACGTCCTTCTTCTGCCCATATCATCGGTTTCTGCAACCACTTATAATTCTTATAAGCACCAAGTCTTTGAAGTTCGGCACGGTTGTACTTATCTTCAGTATCAGGGTCATAATTGATACGTTGTATCCACAAGTTTTCTTTTTGAGGCTCTGTCAATCCATCAATCCAATATGGAGCATATAGATTATATGGTCGACGTAAGTTAGGATAAACTATCTCTTGTGCATCGCCTACTCCATGTGCATTACGCTTATTGCTATAATGATAACGACGCAAATCAGTCCATTGCTCTGGTTGCATATACATTGCAATATATTTTTGTGTCATTAAATCACTCAAAGAGAACTTTGATTTATCAAAGAAATACCTCATGTTACCTTTCTTAGATGCTGCATCGATATATGTTACTGTTCCTTTATCGTTTGTTGTTGCTTCATTTTCTAAGAATGCCTTTAATTGTCCTTCCCACCATTTTTCTGATAAAGCTACTGGTTTACCTCCACCATCTACTCCTCCAGGATATTTAGATGAAAGAGTTGGATTATCTAATTGGAAACGATCTAAATGGCGTTGTATGTTATTTTTTGTGGCTTCCTTTGTTAAGTCACAAGCGCCTGCTTTGTTGCCCATCCAATATGTTGCTTCTGCTTTTATAAAATAAAGCTCTTCCATCGTAAATATAGGATTGTATGCCTCCTTTGCAGCGGCATAAGCTCCATAATGCAAATTAGGATACTGAGATATCTTATAAGTTGTTCCCATTCCTATATTATTATCTAAATAACGTAGCTTAACAACTTCATTCTTATCATTTGAAACAGATTCTGGACCTTTTCGCGCAAGCATTAGTAATCCTGCACGTGGATCATTAGCATATCCGTTACGACTCTGATATTTACCATTATCCTTTTCACTATCTGCATTAAGCAGTCCAAGACAATCAACAACGAAGAATTTTGAAGGAATAGCAGCATCAAGAAGATTCTTACGTGACTCCCAAGTATTAATTGCGGGTTGAGATGCACTCCAAACGCAATTTTGTGTACC
>JAVWYO010000106.1:0-6839 GCA_036661515.1 Muribaculaceae bacterium
TCTGAAATTTAACCCCATAATGCAGTGAGCGCATGCGAACGCAATTGTGGGGTAAGTCTCTGACAAGCCAGCTCCTACGTCGAAGACGTTGCACGCCACCCACGCACACAAACGTTTTCCCACAGATAACACAAGCAAAAAATTCTGTGAATTCTGTGTGAGAAAGCTCCACGCAAAGAGCCACGAAGCGAGAACGTCGAAGACGTTCCACTTCAGAACGTCAGTTCTGAAATTTAACCCCACAATGAAATTGTGGGGCAACAAACTGCGATACGCGAATCCCTACGTCGAAGACGTTGCACTCCACTGGCTTGCACTCTATTTTACTGCAACTGCGCGCACAGAGTACTCGTCCTTTAGAAGCTTTTAGCGGACACTAATAATCTGAAATAAATTAATACAGCTTCTTAGAAAAGCATGCACCAAATCTATTTATCTTTTCCAAAAAATTGTTCCTTTTGCACCTTTGAAAGAAGTTTTTTGAGTTTTCGTTTGATTTCTAATTTTTATTGTATAATTTTGTGTTTTAAAGCATTGTTATATAGCACGCTGAACGTATGATAAAAAAGAGTACTCTCGAAAAAGTTATTAGCGAAGATCTCGCTGAAATCTGGACTATTTTATCGCCAGAAGAAAAACGCCGAGTCGTAGATAACTTTGTTATCCACAACTTTAAAAAGAATCAGATAATATATGCTGAAAACGAAATGCCTGAATTTCTTTGGTGCCTTCTTAAAGGCAAAGTGAAGATGTTCAAAGATGGCATCGGCGGACGACAACAAATACTTCGACTATATCGCCCTATCCAATATTTTGGATATCGTGCATATTTTGCCAATGAGCCTTACGTTTCAAGCTCAGCGGCCTTTGAAATATCTACTCTCGGAGCTATACCTATGGATTTAGTGAAAGAGCTTATTAATCAAAATAGGAACTTAGCTTGGTTTTTTATTCATGAACTTTCGCGTCATCTTGGCGGTTCTGATACAAAGATTGTAAATCTTACTCAGAAACATATACGAGGTCGCTTGGCTGAAGCTCTAACAGTACTTATCGACAATTATGGTTTTGAAGACGATAGCGAAACTCTAAAAATTTATATGGCAAGAGAAGATATTGCAAACTTATCAAATATGACCACATCAAATGCAATTCGCACCCTTTCAAGTTTTGTTACCGAAAGAATTATAACAGTTGACGGTCGTCGTATTAAGATTATAAATGAAGCTCTGCTTAGAAAAATAAGCAAATTTGGATAAATATTTTATAAGGTACTAATACTACGTAATGATAATAGCTAATCAAAAAAAGAAAGAGAATATTGCGGAATATCTTCTATACATGTGGCAAATAGAGGATATTATTCGTGCATATAATTTAGACATCGACCTGATTTACAATGAAGTGGTGTCGAAATACAATGTATCTGATGAAATAAAAGTCGAAATAAAAGAATGGTACGACTCTCTTATTCAAATGATGCGACTTGAAAATATAGTCAATAACGGACATCTTCAAATAAATAAGAACACTCTTATACGTCTTAACGATATTCATGTTCAGCTTCTAAAATCACCTAAATTTTCTGAATATGGCGCCGAATTTTACAAAACGCTACCTTATATCGTTGAATTAAGGGCTAAAGCTGGAGAAAACAAAGCCGATGAATTAGAAACTTGCTTCAATGCTCTATATGGAATGTTGATGCTGAAATTTCAAGGAAAAGAGATTACTATCGACACACAAATGGCGATAAAGCAAATTTCTCGCTTTATTGCTACTCTTGCCGATTTTTATAAGAAAAATGAGGAATCTCCTCTATTTGAAGAGAACAAAGAAGACAATGACTAAAAATATTCTGATTACTGGTGCCAACGGACAACTTGGCAACGAAATGCGATTGGCATTAAATGGCGACAATCGTTTCATCACTTTTTTTACCGATGTCAATGAACTTGACATTACTAATGAAGTTGCCATAAACAATTTCATAAAAGATAGCAACATTGATATTATTATCAATTGCGCAGCCTACACTGCCGTTGACAAAGCTGAAGATGATTCCGAACTATGTTCAAAGTTAAATATAAACGCAGTTGCAACGCTTGCTAAAGCAGCTACAACTCACAATGCTAAACTAATACATATCTCTACCGACTATGTATACGATGGACTAAATCATAGACCTTATATTGAAACAGACACCACAAATCCACAATCAATATATGGCACCACAAAGCTCGAAGGAGAAATGCAGTTATTTAAACTGGCTCCAAACAGCATAATAATACGCACGGCTTGGCTATATTCTCCTTTCGGGAAAAATTTTGTTAAGACTATGATTAATTTAGGTCGCACTAACGGCTCCCTAAATGTCATTTGCGACCAAGTAGGAACGCCAACTTGTGCTACCGACTTAGCCTCAGCAATTATGAAAATAATCACTGCTGATAATTGGATATCTGGCATTTTCCATTTCTCTAATGAAGGCGCTATTTCATGGTACGATTTCACCAAAGCAATACATCGCATTGCTGGTATTAAGACTTGCACAGTAAATCCTGTCACATCATCTGAATATAAAACTAAAGCAGCAAGACCTTTTTACAGCGTATTAAACAAAGCCAAAATTAAAAATACTTATGGCTTTTCTATCCCTTATTGGGAAGAAAGCCTTGAAAAGTGCATCAAAATAATTGAAAACGATAATAAATAACAGTGGCAAATAACATTCAATCTGAGATAGACAAACGTCGTACTTTTGCGATTATAAGTCACCCCGATGCTGGTAAAACTACATTGACCGAGAAACTTTTACTTTTCGGTGGAGCAATTCACGTAGCTGGAGCAGTAAAATCAAATAAAATTAAAAAGACCGCAACATCTGACTGGATGGAAATTGAAAAGCAACGCGGAATTTCTGTCGCAACTTCTGTGATGGGATTTAATTATGGTAATTATAAAATTAATATCCTCGATACTCCCGGACACCAAGACTTTGCTGAAGACACATACCGCACTCTCACTGCCGTTGATAGCGTTATAATTGTTGTCGATGTGGCAAAAGGTGTCGAAATTCAGACAAGAAAGTTAATGGAAGTATGCCGCATGCGCAAGACTCCTGTCATTATCTTTGTAAACAAACTCGACCGCGAAGGTCGCGACCCTTTCGATATTCTCGACGAACTCGAATCAGAACTAAAAATTAACGTGCGTCCTCTTAGTTGGCCTATTAATATTGGAGCTAAATTCAAAGGCGTTTACAACATATTTGAACACTCTTTAGACCTATTCTCACCAAACAAACAAAAGGTTACCGAGCGCATAGAAATTGACGATATTAACGACAAGACTATCGATGAAAATGTTGGAGAACTTGATGCCACAAAGCTACGCGAAGATATAACACTTATTGATGGCGTTTATCCAACTTTTGATGAAGAAGATTATCTAAAAGCTAATGTAGCTCCTGTATTTTTCGGCTCAGCACTCAACACCTTTGGCGTAAAAGAACTCCTCGACTGTTTTGTGAAAATTGCGCCTATTCCTCGTCCAGTAAAAGCCGAAGAACGTATTGTAAATCCTCAAGAAGAGACATTCACGGGATTTGTCTTCAAAATCCATGCAAATATGGATCCAAATCATCGTAGTTGCATAGCTTTCGTGAAAGTTTGCTCTGGGTGCTTTGAAAGAAATGCAAATTACAAGCACATTCGTAGTAATAAGTTAATGCGATTTTCTGCTCCAACAGCTTTTATGGCTCAGAAAAAATCCATTCTCGACGAAGCATATCCAGGCGACATTGTTGGTCTTCCTGACACTGGTAATTTCAAGATTGGCGACACTCTAACTTCTGGTGAAAACCTCCATTTTAAAGGTCTTCCAAGTTTCTCCCCCGAAATGTTTAAATACATTGAGAATACCGACCCATTAAAGACAAAGCAACTAAATAAAGGTATTGAACAACTTATGGACGAAGGAGTTGCACAATTATTTACCAACCAATTCAACGGTCGTAAAATAATTGGAACCGTTGGACAACTTCAATTTGAAGTTATCCAATATCGACTACTTAACGAGTATGGAGCACAATGCCGTTGGGAACCAATAAGCCTTTACAAAGCATGCTGGATTGAAAGCGACGATGAAGATGCTCTTTTAGCATTCAAAAAGCGTAAACATCAATTCATGGCAACCGACAGAGAAGGCCGTGACGTATTCCTTGCCGACTCAAATTATGTCCTGCAAATGGCACAAACCGACTTCCCTAAAATACGCTTCCACTTCACATCAGAATTTTAAAACAACGTCGATAAAATAGATACATAAGCAATATTTCAAACTTTCAAGAACCAAAGCACAAATTGTGTTTAAAGTCTCTTTTTTTGTATCTGGAATAATTACTTATGTATCATAATATTGTATAAATCGGCATGCAAAATTTGAGCTATGGCACATTTTTTGTCATATTTGTAGAGTGTAATACAAAACAATAAATTATGGAAATATATATAATTTTTATCGTAATAGCTGTCATTAGCTATCTTGTGCAATCATCGCTGAAAAACAAATTTGCTCGCTATTCTAAAGTCCCTATTCCTGGTGGAATGACTGGTAAAGACATAGCCGAGAAAATGCTCCATGACAATGGTATAAATGATGTTTCAGTAACTCACATCGATGGTCAACTCACCGACCACTATAACCCTGCAAATAAGACAGTAAATCTTAGTAAAGATGTGTTTTTCGGTAATAGCGTTTCCGCTGCGGCCGTAGCAGCTCACGAATGTGGACACGCCGTGCAACATGCCACACACTATTCTTTTCTATCAATGCGATCTAATCTCGTCCCTGTGGTAAGCTTTGCTTCTCAATGGATGACTTGGATTCTGCTCGCTGGCATTCTCCTTGTTCAAACTGTGCCCCAAATTATGCTTGTAGGAATCATCTTATTCGCAATCACTACGATTTTCAGCTTCATTACACTTCCTGTGGAGATTAACGCAAGTCAACGCGCACTCGCATGGCTTAATGGAGCAAACATTACTTACGGACAAACTCAGGATCAGGCTCGTGACGCATTAAAGTCGGCTGCCTACACTTATGTCGTTGCAGCTCTAAGTAGCCTTGCAACTTTGATTTACTATATCATCATATTTATGGGGCGTTCTCGCGATTAATTTGCTAAATTTGCACCCTGAACCATATTAAAACTGTCAATGACAATGCAAAAACCCTCTATTCCAAAAGGTACTCGTGACTTTTCGCCAGAAGAAATGGCGAAACGAAACTATATATTCGACACTATTAAACAAGTTTTTCTCCTTTATGGATTTCAACAAATTGAAACACCTGCAATGGAAAACTTATCCACTTTAATGGGAAAATATGGCGAAGAGGGCGACAAACTACTTTTCAAAATACTCAACAGTGGAGACTTTCTTAAAAGTGTAACCGACACGCAACTAACAGAGCGGAATTGCCCTCATCTCACTCCTCTAATTTCCGAAAAAGGGCTTAGATATGATTTAACAGTACCATTTGCTCGTTACGTTGTACAACATCGCAATGAACTTCAATTCCCATTCAAACGCTACCAAATTCAACCCGTTTGGCGTGCCGATCGCCCTCAAAAAGGACGTTATCGCGAATTTTATCAATGCGATGCCGATATTGTTGGCTCCGATTCTCTTATAAATGAAATCGAATTAATTTCACTTATCGACGACGTTTTCTCTCGATTTGGCATTAATATCACGATAAAACTAAATAACAGAAAAATACTAAGCGGTATAGCCGAAATCATTGGTGCTCCCGAAAAAATTATTGACATAACAGTTGCAATAGACAAAATCGACAAAATAGGAATTGAAAACGTAAACGCAGAATTACGTGAGAAAGAAATTAACGACACTGCTATTGAAACACTGCAACCACTACTTCAACTATCAGGCACTAACGAAGAAAAACTAAAAACTCTTCGCTCAATGCTAAGCAATTCCGAAATAGGGATAAAAGGAATCGAAGAATTACAATACGTAATTGATAATGTAAATACTATTGGCATAAAATCCACTCTCGAACTCGATGTGTCACTCGCACGTGGACTTAACTACTACACTGGTTCTATCCTCGAAGTTAAAGCAAACGACACCGAGATGGGTAGCATCACGGGCGGAGGTAGATATGACAACTTGACAGGAGTATTCGGAATGGAAGGTGTGTCGGGGGTAGGTATCAGCTTTGGGGCCGACCGCATTTTTGACGTACTTAACACCCTAAACCTATATCCATCTGATACTTGTTCTTCTACCAAAGTTATGTTTACAAACTTTGGCGAACAAGAAGCTCAAGCATCGCTAAAATATGTAATGGCACTTCGCAAAGCAGGCATTTCAGCAGAATTGTACCCTGAGTCAGCCAAAATGAAAAAGCAAATGGGATATGCCGATACAAAGAAAATTCCCTACGTAGCAATAGTAGGAGAATCAGAACTCGCCGAGAATATCATAACCCTAAAGGACATGAGCACAGGCGAACAAGCAAAGCTATCAATCACACAAATCGCCCAAAAGCTAACCACCACATAAAGCCCAGAACGTCAACGACGTTCCACGCCACTCTATCAGTATTCTGTATACCCTATCAGTATTCTGTGTATTCTGTGTATTCTGTATATTCTGTGTATTCTGTGTGAAACTCAAAACTCACCGCAAGAACGTCGAAGACGTTCCACGCCACTCACAGCTCTCTATCAGTATTCTGTGCGAAACGCCACACTCAGAACTCACAACTAAAGCATCATCTTTTTTTCGCCCTTAATCCACTATCCCCAGCCA
>JAVWYO010000107.1:0-6814 GCA_036661515.1 Muribaculaceae bacterium
ATCTGTGGGAAAAACTCTTCCACCCACACAAGCATAAATTCTGTGAATTCTGTGTGAGAAAACTCCACGCGAAGCCAGAACGTCGAAGACGTTCCACTCCACCAACTCACATCTCAGAACTCACTATTACGCACCTTTTTTTCGCAAAAATCCGTCATCAAGCATCGTTACCTTTGTAACGCTCACCCAATCAATCAAATACAAAAAAGGTGCGTACACTGCGTACTGTGCGTACACCTGTCAACTGCCACATCATCAGCTACTTAAAAATCACCGATTACGCACTGTTGCGAAGCGTATTATAAGATGATTTACATTTATGTATTTTTATAGTTTTTCTCTATATCATTATAATGGTTTGATATTGTGAAAATAAAAAATTATATCATATATTTGCTATGTTCAATTATTAAAAAATAACAACCAAAATAATTAATTATGGAAAAGAAAAAGCTCACTGCTGAGAATGGTAGACCTATTGCTGATAATCAGAATATTCAGACAGTTGGTGTGCGAGGTCCCGCTATGTTACAAGACCCTTGGTTTATGGAAAAACTTGCACATTTCGATCGCGAAGTTATTCCAGAACGTCGTATGCACGCTAAAGGATCGGGCGCATTTGGTACGTTTACTGTTACTAATGATATTACAAAATACACCCGTGCATCAATCTTTGCTGAAGTTGGCAAAAAGACTGACTGTTTTGTGCGTTTCTCTACCGTTGCTGGCGAACGTGGCGCAGCTGATGCCGAGCGTGATATTCGTGGATTTGCTATCAAATTTTATACCGATGCAGGAAACTGGGATTTGGTTGGTAACAACACCCCCGTATTTTTCCTACGTGACCCTATGAAATTCCCCGACCTTAACCATGCCGTTAAGCGCGACCCAAAGACAAATCTACGTAGCGCAAATAATAATTGGGACTTCTGGACGCTACTTCCCGAAGCATTGCATCAAGTAACCATCACTATGAGTAATCGTGGTATTCCAGCATCTTATCGACACATGCACGGATTTGGTAGCCACACTTATAGTTTCTATGACAAAGACAACAAACGTATATGGGTGAAATTTCATCTAACCACGTTGCAAGGCATCAAAAATCTAACTGACCAAGAAGCCGAAATGCTTGTCGCTAAAGATCGTGAATCTCATCAACGTGACCTTTTTGACTCGATTGAAAAAGGCGATTTCCCTCGTTGGAAGATGCAAATTCAGTTGATGACTGAGGCCGAAGCTAATACTTATAAAATAAATCCTTTTGACCTTACAAAAGTGTGGTATCACAAAGATTTTCCACTTATTGATGTAGGTGTAATGGAATTAAATCGCAACCCAGAGAATTATTTTGCCGATGTAGAGCAAGCAGCTTTCAATCCAATGAATATTGTTGAAGGTATTGGATTTTCTCCCGACAAGATGTTACAAGGTCGTCTATTCTCTTATGGTGATGCTCAACGCTACCGACTTGGGGTAAACCACAATCTTATTCCTGTAAATAAACCACGTTGTCCATTCCATTCATTCCATCGCGATGGAATGATGCGCACCGATGACAATTATGGCGCAGCTAAGGGATATGAGCCAAATAGCTACGGCGAATGGCAAGATAATTTCTCACTTAAAGAACCAGTTCTTGACGTGAATGGTGGCGTTTACAACTACGATGAGCGTGAGTATGACGATGACTATTACACTCAACCAGGACAGTTATTCCGCATAATGTCGGCTGAAGAACAACAAGTATTGTTTGAAAACACAGCACGTGCAATGGGCGACAGTGAGCTATTTATCAAGCAACGTCACGTACGCAATTGCTCTAAGGCAGATCCTGCTTATGGCGAAGGCGTAGCAAAAGCACTTGGCATAGACTTGGCACAAGCACTTGCTGCTACACGATAATTCTAAACATATTTATTAATATCCCCGCGATGGTGCATATCTCTTTATTGATGATATGCACCATCTCTTTTTACAGATAATGGGCACACTCTTTGCGATTATTCAAAGAAATATTGTAACTTCGTTGTGAGATATTTTTGACTTTGAATATGGAACAATGGACCAGCCGAACGCAATTACTTATTGGAGCAGAAAGATTACACAATCTTTCTACTCGCAATGTGCTAATTGTGGGCGTAGGTGGGGTAGGTGCGTATGCCGCCGAGATGATTGTGCGTGCAGGAATTGGTAATATCACAATTATTGACGGAGATGTAGTTAATGAAACCAACCTTAACAGACAATTAATAGCCCTTAATTCAACAATTGGACAGGTAAAGGTAGACGCGATGAAATATCGCCTACTCGACATTAATCCTACCCTGAACATCAATGCTATTAATATGTTTATTACTGTTGATGACATTCCAAAATTGTTTCAAAACAAAGCCTATGACTATGTTATCGATGCTATCGACACCGTTGCACCAAAGGTGGCTCTTATAGAATATTGCCTGCGGAGCAAGGTGAAGATAATATCGTCGATGGGTGCTGGTGGACGCATAAACCCCTCTGTGGTGCAATATGCCGACATCGCCGACACTTATCATGATGGATTGGCTAAGGTGGTGCGCACTCGATTGCGTGAGAGTGGTATAAGCCATGGGCTGAAAGTTGTGTGGAGCCCCGAGCAACCAAGCAAAAGTGCAATGGAATTAACATCAGAATCGCAAAACAAGCGCTCAAGTTATGGGACAATCTCATATTTGCCATGTATATTTGGCTGTATGCTTGCCTCTCATGTAATAAGAAAATTTACTACTTTATGATAGAAATCGCAAGTGTAAATAAGAGCTATGGCTCGCTGCAAGTTCTCCGCAATGTTAGTGTAACAATTAATAATGCCGAGATAATATCTATTGTTGGTCCAAGTGGTGCTGGCAAGACCACATTACTCCAAATAATTGGAACTCTCGATGCTCCCGATTCAGGGAAAGTGATATATGATGGCATTGACGTTTCGAAGCTAAATGAGCGTGAACTTGCGCAATTTAGGAACCATAATATCGGTTTTGTGTTTCAATTTCATCAACTTTTACCTGAATTTACCACGCTCGAAAATGTGGCTATTCCGGCATTGATAGGCGGAGCAAAACAAAGTGATGCTTATCGTCATGCAAAAGAATTAATCGAATATATGGGACTTAGCGACCGCCTGCAACACAAGCCAGCACAGTTATCGGGTGGTGAACGCCAACGTGTGGCAGTAGCACGAGCACTTATTAATAATCCAGCAGTAGTCCTTGCCGATGAACCGTCGGGAAGTCTTGATACTCGAAATAAGCAGGAATTGCATCAGCTCTTTTTCAATCTACGTAAAGAATTTAATCAAACATTTGTGATAGTAACACACGATGAAACGTTAGCAGGCGACACCGATAGAATATTGCACATGCGCGATGGCGTGATAGTCGATGACATTACAAAAGAATAATATAATCATGGCAAAAATACAAAATATACTAATCTGCATTGTAATAAGTTGCCTATTTATTGCTTGCAAAGATGAACCCTCAAGCGATGGTGACTTCCTATATAATTTTGTAACCTATGATGGATATGCCGATGGAGCAAATCAATTCTCGTTTCAAGCAAAAGATGATTCGCCTCTCGTTACGTTACGCACCAGTCAAAACCTAACGCTTAAGTGGAATAAAGGTAAACGCACACTTATCAATTACAGTATAATTGATAAGAAAGACGGAAAGATACAAGAGATAAGAATAAAAGATATTACTAATGTGATTTTTGACTCGTTAAGATTGGCGAATAAAGAGAATATAGGGATTGGGCTAAATACGCCACTTCAATTAAAAAGTATTTGGCGCACTGGAAACTTCATTAACATAGATTGCAACCTCCTATATACCGACAAGGCACGTCAATTTATGCTCGTAATGGATGAATCTACGTGGAATAGCGAAGTAGTTGACGTGTATGTATTGCAAAATTTATTTGGCGCACAGACGTATGCTTGGCGCCGAGCATTTGCCTCATTTTTTGTAGGAAATATTTGGTATTTGCCCACGTGCAAAACCATTCGCGTGCATCTCAATGATGAAAAGTATCCCGCAAAATATTATGATTTTTCAAAGAAATAAATAATAAAAACAACAAATATATATGACACCCGAAAAGAAGGAAATAAAAATTGAACTGACACCAGATGTTGCACCAGGCAAATATGCCAACCTTGCTGTAATAGCTCATTCCGCATCTGAATTTTTCATGGATATGATATGCTTAGCTCCAAATACGCCACAGGCAAAGGTGCAAAGTCGCATAATTATGACACCCGAAAATGCAAAACAATTGCTATTTGCATTGAAAGATAATATCGAAAAATATGAAGCAACTTTTGGCACAATACAGCCAAAGGGGATAGGAAATCAAGGTGGCGTACCTCCAATGATGTTTCCAGGAGGAGAAGCATAATAAAACATATAAAAATTAGATAGCATTATGGAAAATCCATTATATATTTACAATTCATTATCACGAAAAAAGGAGCAATTTATTCCGTTACATGAACCTAATGTGGGCATGTATGTTTGTGGACCCACTGTCTATGGCGATGGGCATCTTGGACATGCACGTCCTGCTATTACATTTGACATACTATTTCGTTATCTCACACATCTTGGTTACAAGGTGCGCTATGTGCGTAATATTACTGATGTAGGTCATCTTGAACACGATGCCGATGACGGAGAAGATAAGATTGCAAAGAAAGCAAGGCTTGAAAAGCTTGAACCAATGGAAGTTGTGCAATATTATCTCAATCGCTATCATAAGGCTATGGAGGCACTTAATGTGCTTCCTCCAAGCATTGAACCACATGCGTCGGGGCATATAATTGAACAAATCGAATATGTTAAGGGCATTCTCGATGCTGGATATGCCTATATAAGCGAGGGCTCGGTATATTTTGATGTAGAGAAATACAACAAAGATTATAACTATGGTAAATTATCGGGGCGTAATATTGATGAGCTATTAAGCACCACACGTGCGCTTGATGGACAATCAGAAAAACGCAACAGTGCCGATTTTGCTCTATGGAAAAAGGCCTCACCAGAGCATATTATGCGTTGGGCATCGCCATGGAGTATAGGATTCCCAGGTTGGCATCTCGAATGCTCAACTATGGGCGAAAAATATCTTGGAGAGACATTTGATATTCATGGTGGAGGTATGGACTTAATGTTCCCACATCATGAATGTGAAATTGCACAATCTGTTGCACATTCAGGACATGAGTCGGTGCATTATTGGATGCACAACAACATGATAACTAT
Organism: Muribaculaceae bacterium; assembly: GCA_036661515.1. GTDB lineage: Bacteria > Bacteroidota > Bacteroidia > Bacteroidales > Muribaculaceae > HGM05232. The sequence goes on from JAVWYO010000107.1 coordinate 5,304, forward strand.
CAATGGGCAGAAGATGGGTAAATCTCTTGGAAACTTCATCACACTCGATGAGTTTTTTGAAGGAAGCCACAAGATACTCACCCAAGCATATTCGCCTATGACGATACGTTTCTTTATCCTCATGGCACAATATCGCAGTACTGTTGACTTCTCAAATGAAGCACTTCAAGCGTCAGAAAAAGCTCTCGTGAGAATGCTCGAAGGACTGAAACGCCTTAATGAATTAAATGCAAGTGAAACGTCATCGGTAGAGGTAGGTGAGATAAAGGCACGTTGCTATGAAGCAATGAATGACGACCTAAATACACCGATTGTAATAGCACATCTATTTGATGCTTGTCGCATTATCAATCAAGTGAAAGATGGCAATGCCACTATTACGCAAATCGAAATAGACAATCTAAAAGATGTATTTAAAATCTTCTTAACAGAGATTATGGGTATTCGCACCGAGATGTCGGCTGGTGGAGATGCTAATATCAAACCATTTGAAGATGCAGTAGATCTACTTCTTGACATTCGCAATGAAGCGAAAGCAAAGAAAGACTGGGCAACAAGCGACCTCATTCGAGACCGCTTAGCCGCGATAGGATTCGACATAAAAGACACAAAAGACGGCTTTGAGTGGAAACTCAAATAGACCTTTTTGATAAATCTTTATTTTTATTGGGGGTGAGGATATAACTTTACGGGGTTAGTTTAGTCTAATTATTTTAAACTTATAAAACCAAATTTTATTATGAACAAATCTTGGAACATTGAGGCTGCTATTTTGTCGGTGGGGCTTATCGTAATTGGCTTTTGTGTAATGATGGGTATCAACAATTTTGCTGATCGTAATCGTGTGGTTAATGTTAAGGGGCTTGCTGAAATTGAGGTGCCTGCTAATAAGGTGACTTGGCCTATCGTGTATAAGGAGCTTGGGAATGAGTTGCCAGAGCTTTACACTCGTATTAATACTACTAATAATGCGATAATCGCTTTCTTGAAGAGGAATGGCATTAGTGATGCAGAGATTGCTGTGAAGGCTCCTGAGGTTATTGACTTGCGTGCTGATAGGTATAGCTCAAATCCTACTCCACAACGTTATAATATTACTTCGGTGATTACGGTAACTTCTAATCAGGTTGATAAGATAAGAAAACTTATCACGTCACAGATGGAATTGCTTAAAGAGGGTATTGCAATAGTTGGTGGTGAGTATAATAATCCTATAACGTATGATTATACTGCGCTTAATACTGTGAAGCCTAAGATGATACAGGAGGCTACAAAGAATGCGCGGGCTACGGCGGAGCAGTTTGCTGAAGATTCAAATAGCACGCTTGGTAAAATAATGAGTGCCAATCAGGGTCAATTCTCTATTGAAGATCGTGATACAAATACTCCTTATATCAAAAAGGTGCGTGTGGTTACGACTATTAGTTATGCTTTGAAAGATTAGTTTAAAAAGTAAAGAGAAATAGATAATTCCCATGTTGTGATGTTTGACATCGCGACATGGGAATTAT
>JAVWYO010000108.1:0-6637 GCA_036661515.1 Muribaculaceae bacterium
AAAACGCTCCCCAAATTCTTTCCGTATTTCCTTTTCCATCGTATTTATGGTTTTTATTAATTAGTTATTAACAGTAAATTTAAAAATGCAATGACTTGAGTATTGTTCTCCTTGATTCAACACTGCTGAAGGCCATTCTGGTTTATTAGGAGTATCAGGATACTTTTGCGTTTCAAGGCACACTGAAGCTCGTTTATTATACACAATTCCCTTTTTACCCGTGTTTGTTCCATCAAGGAAATTACCTGCATAAAATTGTATACCAGGCTCATTTGTAAACACCTCTAACACGATGCCTGTTTTTGGCGACTCAAGCCTTGCCGCAACTTTTCTAATATCGCCTTTGGTATTAAGTACCCAATTATGATCATATCCATTACCGTTCTTTAATTGGTCGAAAGTATAATTATTAATGCGTGATCCAACAGCAGTGGGTGTACGGAAATCCATATCTGTTCCAGCAACTGGAGAAATAACGCCTGTTGTCATAAATGTGCTATCAACTGGGGTATAAGAATCTGCATTAATGGTAAGTAGATAATCAGCATTTGACTTTGACGGATCGCCATCAAGATTGAAATATGAATGATTAGTCATATTTACCACAGTAGATTTATCTGTAGTTGCCAAATAAGAAATATCTATTGCATTATCTTCAGTTAACTTAAACGTTACTTTACATGTTAAATTACCTGGGAAACCCTCCTCTTTATCCTTTGAAAGATAGGATAATTCCAAAGTTTTACGATCAGGTTGAACAGCATCAAACACTTGATATTGAAATCCATTAGGACCACCATGCAAACAATGGCCAAAATTGTTTTTCGGTAACTGGTAATCTACACCATTTATTGATATTTTCCCTTTATTAATTCGATTAGCATAGCGACCAATAGTAGCGCCAAAATCTGTTGGATTCTTAATGTAATCTTGAATTGAGTCAAATCCAAGAACTACATCTTTATACACGTTATCTTTATCAGGAACCATAATAGATACTATGCGACCACCAAAATTGGTTATACACACTTCCATTCCATTATTATTCTTTAAGGTGAATAGGTCGGTTTTTTTACCATTGACCTCTGTTTGGAATTTCGCACGCTCTAATCCAGAGTCAGTCGTTGACCTTGTATTATTACTTTTACAAGTCACAAATAATAGTACGACTAATGCGATAAAACTTATTTTTTTCATGATTGCTATATTTACTTTTTTAATAACAGTTTCTCAGTTCTGCCAGGGCTATAAAGTTCCCATAAAGAAGCAACAGTCCATCCTGGAGCAAAAATATCGTTATAAAATCCTTTCCCATTACGTCCATAATCCCAATTCGTGTGTTGAACTACTTCGGGATAATATCCACGTTTTGCAACACCAGCTAAATGTCCCTGATAAGGTAAAAGTTGACGCATTGAAGTACTTATTACCTCGGCAAACTTAGCAAAGCGTACTTCTTTGTACTCTTTAGAAAGCCATTCGAGAACAGAAGCAAATTCAAATATAAATACATCAATATGGTTGTTTTCTACTGATACATTACCCCAACCACGAGTTTTAAGGCCTATATCTCCAAGCATCTGACCTTGAGCAAATGGGACATCCCACATATAGTACCAAGATAAAGCAAAATAAGATGCTTTTTTAGATAAATCGGCATATTTACGATGTTCAGCTCCTTTCGTTAGCAAAGATAAGTAATAAGTTGCAGTTGCAGCATAAAGTGAAGCCTCTTTATCTTCACAATTTGCATCAAGAGTTGAAGAAAAGTAATCAGATTTAGAAATTATTTCTTTTTCAAGATAATCAGCTGTGCGTTTTGCACTATTAAGATAACGCTTATCATTGAAATATTTATACCCCATAACTAATGGAAGAGTAGCTGATGGCGTGCTACCTCCACTGAAATCAACAATAGAGAGGTCATCATTAAACTTACGAGGAAAACTACCGTCTTTATTTTGCAGTTTTAAAAACTCATTAAGCATTAACCTTATTTTAGCATCCCATTCAAGATGCTTACGCCCATTTAGCTTTTCATATTCAAGGAAATGAAGAATAGCATATATCCCTTCTGATTGACGTCTAATACTATGTACTGGTTCTTCAAACCCAGTTTTAAAATCCACAAATTCTTTAAAGAATCCAGCCTTTGAAAAGCCATTCTTTTTATAGCTCTCAAATATTTTATACGAATCATTTGATAATTCTTTTCGTCCCACTTTATCACCATATTCTAACGCATTGAAGGCATTAAGTAGTACACGTCCGACAAATCCAACTTCAGCAGAACCTGTATTTTCACAATCGTCGGTGCGTAGATGCACACCCGAAGTATACACTAATGGTTTATCTGAAACAAGGCTTTCAACGAAGAAATTACTCATTACGTTCTTCATCTCTTCAATACTATAAGGAGTTACAACAGGAGCTGGGTTATATGTATCAAAAGAATATTCCCATGTATGACTAACAAATTCAGAAAAATCATTACACTTATCTTCTCGCAAAATCCAGTTTAATGTAATACTTTCACCAGCTTTCAATTTTTGGAATGCAATAACTGATGGAGCTAATGTCAATTTCCTTATATATGTTTTAGGCGTTTCATGATATGGAAAGCCAAAAGACAAAGATGCTTTCCCATTGATATTTTCAAATCCAGTAAATCCAATAGACGTATTACCCGATAATATAACTTCACCTTCACGATGCGTTGTAAGAGCTTCTTCTTTAAACGATGACATTCTATTAACAGTAACCGCAACACCACTTTTCTCATTAAAGATACCTGTTAGCGGTGTACTTAAGCGATCTTCTCTTACAGTCCAGCTGTCTGACGTATGAAATGAAGGAGCCTCCTTTGGTGAGCGTAAGTTTTTACGATACCAAAATCCGGGCATGTAAAATAGGCTCTCCTTATGGTCCATATCTGTGATTACTTGCTGACCAAAGTTGAAATAGACATCTTCTTTAGCAGTAATCATAATAGTTATATGTTTATTACCATCTTTCTCTTCAACATTTTCCATAATCTTGACAGGTAATAATTGCTTGCTGCACCATTCATAATTGAATTGTCCACCATTATTTAATTTTGCTAAAGTCATTGGGTGAATTTTAGCATCATTTCCGGGCACTTTTAGAGCCAATGTGGCTTGCGTATTCTCTGGAGTATAGTTTACTGCATTTAACTGAATAATTCCAGCAACTACAAGTAAGCAACTAAGAGTTAATTTTAATAATTCTCTCATCTCTTATATTATTTATATTTATTTACGTTCTTATTTAAAATTAGGCTTTTTTGCCTTTATTGAAGGAGACCCATTCGCAATCTCTGGCCAACCATTTACCCAATTCACTTTATCAAGCAATAGCACACGGCCTTTGGTATTAGCGACATTCACTCCATGGTATAATATCCAATCTTCACCAGCGTCGTCCTTTACTATTTCAGAATTATGTCCATTGCCAACAAAGTGACTGTTTTTTGTAATTATAATTTCATGATGATTATCCATCATACTATCACCTTGTTTATCAATATAAGGTCCAAAAAAGCTCTTTGATCTGCCAACAACAGTCTGATAAGTACTGTTAAGCCCTTCACAGCATGTGCCTGTTGACGCAAATAAATAATAATATCCATTATTTTTATGAATATAGGTACCTTCGTAAGCCGTTCCAGCAATACGAATAGGTTTTTCACCCGACTTAATTGATAATCCAGAATCTTCTAATTGGACATAATAAATACCTCTGAAACTACCCCAGAACACATATTTTTTACCTTCTTCTTCAATATAAAATGGATCAATGGAATTTTGCACTCCTATTTCATTACTACGAAAAAGCATTCCTTTATCAATAAAAGGCCCCTCAGCATGGTCGGCAACAGCAACCCCTATTCCACAAGTCCATTCACCACCCCACACCGACATTGAATAATAAAGCATATATTTTCCATTAACTTTATTAATATCAGGTGCCCATATTCCACCTTTTGGTTCAAACGAAGGACGAGTAGCATCGGTAAATGCCGTCCCAAGCAACTTCCAATTAACTAAATCCTTAGACCGGTGAATAGGTAGATTACGAATATCCTCTGTAGCATAAAGATAGAAGTATCCATCATCTCCTTTAATAACAGTAGGATCAGGCAGACTATAATTTACTACAGGATTATTGTATATACTCTCATCAATAGGCGGGGGCGTATTGCCCTTAACATCCTTTGCACAAGCCGAAATCGTTATTATGCAAATTGATACAAGTAAAGTATATCTTATTTTCATTATTATATTCATTATTTTTTATTTTCTTTAATAGAACCAATTATCATCCAAATTCCTATTTTACTCCCACTAAAATTAGTCGATGCAATCGCAGCAACTTTATCATTACCCATATTCATAAGAGAATTCCATTTTGCCTCTTTGTCTAATGGTACGGCTGAAAATGGTCGTGTAGTCCCACCCATCATATCAAATGGTTTTTTTGAAACAACAACTTCCATCGTAGATTTTTCCCAATCAGCAGCCCTCTTATAATTCGTTTGATACGACATAACAAAATAGTTATCCGTTTTTATTAAATATGGAGCTCCTGCATAAATACTGTTATGCAGTTGAGCTTTAATGCCTATGATTCTATTTAACGAATTAGCTAATACAGGAGATGACCAATTATTAGCAATTGCCGTCTTAACAATATACGGCTTAAATTGATTAAATCCGTTATCTTCAATAGCTACATATATAGAATCTTGTGCAATAATAGGCACAGGCATTCCGTCACGAAAATTTGCACGGAAACACACTTGATGCATATTATTCCATGTTTCACCCTTATCTTTTGATTCAATAACCGATATTTCCTGTTCATTAGAATTGATATATGGAGCTTCGTTAGCAAAATATACTTGAATAGTTCCATTTGGTAGTTCTAAGAATGATGGTTCCCAACATCCATCTTTGAAACTTTTACCTGCTTGATAAATATACTCAATATCAGTCCATGTTTCACCGAAGTCTTTGCTCCTGCAAACAGCTATAGTAAAAGGGAAAACATTATCAATTTCGGGGCGAAGATTACAACCATATATTAATTCACCACTCGAAAGTTGAATAAATTCAGCATTAGCAACTCTTATCTTCACCTTTTTTCCTGCATTATCTTTAACAAAGAATGCTGGTACCATAACTTTAGCTTCACTCCATGATTTACCATTATTGATACTTTTGCGACGATATGTATTTCCTTGAAAATCTTCATACACGCACATTAAATTCTCATCAGTTAATCTATGAATACGAGCATAAACGCCTTCCTCAGAAACACACACAGCAGATGTTGAATTCCACTCAATAGTTAAGTCATCACCTTTATCCACTTTTATTGAATCTTCATTCTTGACACAAGAAGTAGCATTAAATATAAATGACAAGGCACAAATAACTGCATATATCTTTTTCATAATTGTATTAATGCCCTACTTAGCGTTTTAAATTAGGAGTGAGATATTCTTTATCAATAGCCATTATTGTTGAGCCATCTTTATCTTTCACGAAATTAATTGTACCAATATGCATAATGCGAGGATGAAGATTCTTATCATCAAAATGTGAATGATATACAATGCGAAGTCGTCCTTCTTTATCAACAAAATTAGCACTATGACCAACGCCAGTCAACTTTCCTGGCTTTTGTAGTATTGGATTCTTATCATATTTAGTCCAATCTCCCATAACATTATTAGCAGTTGCATAACCAACTCCATATAAAGGGCATTCATAGCTATTCGCCGAATATGTCATATAATAAACTCCTTCATGTTTAACAATAAAAGATCCCTCATTTACGCGAGGCCACACAGTTTCCCACTCTTGCGACACATGCATACAATGACGCATTGTCTCTTTACGAATAGTTATTAAATCCTTTTCAAGCTCAGCAATCCATATATTATTTCCGTCATTAAATCTCACAAAAGAAAGATATGCTTTACCATTATCATCAATAAATAAAGAATTATCTATGCACTTTTCATCTGCAATCATAGGTTGTTTTACTTCTTGCGTAAATGGACCTGTAGGAGAAGTTGATGTAGCAACACAAATATGCTCATCAGCTGAATAATACATATAGAATTTGCCATTCACATAATACACCTCAGGAGCCCAAAACCAACGATCTGCCCACGAATCATTTTTATGAAGAGCTAATCCACCACGACCATTATCAGCAAGTACCCATTCCTTTAGGTCATTAGATTTATATACTAATATTCCATCGGCATGATTAGTACCATAGGCATAATAAGTGCCATCATATAACATTATAAATGGGTCTCCAAGAGGTACTGGAATTCCTTTAGTCCCTGCATTTATCGTTTCTGGGTTAGAAGAGCAACCCATTAGAATGAGTATCACCATTAAAATGGTATATCTAAGGCTCGATTTTTTCATTTTTTTTAATGTTTTAATGAAGATGGCACACCATTTCAGTATGCCATCTATCAATATTATTTCTACAGTAACTATTAATAATTAGGATTATTAATAATATTAGGATTGTTTGATACTTCACTTGAAGGAATTGGCAAACAAGTGTGACGAGTAGCTTTATAGTTATTATA
>JAVWYO010000109.1:0-6512 GCA_036661515.1 Muribaculaceae bacterium
AAAAGTTTCATTTTTTTTGCGTCAGGAGCGTAACTTGTCGAAATTAACTTTTTTAGCCCAAGTTCATCGAATTTTGCTGCAAAAAATCTTGTAAAATTACTCCACTCTGGGTCGTCGCAGGGTAATAGCACAGTTTTACCTTTGAACACATCAGAGTTGTACTCAAGGTATGCATTCATCTCAATTTCAATATCGTGGAATTGAGTGTAAAACTCATCATTTTTAGCCGCCTTAGCTTCTTTTAAACTGTTATTTGCCATATTATCTCATTCTTTTATTCGGTATAAGAAGTGTGCGAGCATCAACATTTAGAAGTTCTGCTATCCGATATAAAATAGGAAAAGGCGGTTGCACTCTATTTGTCACATACCGATTAACTATATTGAAACTCCTGCCAAGCAAATTAGCCAATTCTGTTTGGTTAATGCCTTTTTCATATAAAACCTCTTTAATTCTATTCATCAGATCCCTTCTTATTCTGCAATAAAGGTACACAATTTTATTCGGTAAAAGGAGCGATTTATGAATAAATCAATGATAATCTAAAATATGATTACATCATTTTTTCGTAACAAAAGTTACATCTGTCATGACTACATTTGTAACACGTGCTAAAAAAGTGAAACACAAAAAAGGGTGCGTACTGTGCGTACCATGCTGCGTACAGCTATAATTCTATTTATTAGCTATCAATGGAGATACTTGATTATAAAGAATTTACGGCATGAGCACAGCCAAAATAATTGACTTTGAGGTGACTTTTATTACTCTGTTTTCTTTAATAATAGTATTGCCCAATGCGATAAAATTTTATGATTTACTTCGCATAAGGAATTTTGCGTGGCCGAATCAATGAGCATAGCAAGGTCATCATCATAAAAGCCACTCAATTGCATAATACCTCCAGGCTTTAAAGCAAAAGCATATTTTGCAATGTCATTTAAAATAATATTGCGATTTATATTTGCAAATAGAATATCAACTTTCGGCATATTATCATCAATCAATGAAGCATCACCATGTAGAATTTTTATATTATTCACGCCATTCAGGCATACATTTTCACATGCGTTTTCATAAGCCATAGCATCTATTTCAATACCCGTTACATAGCTTGCACCACACATTGACGAAAGTATAGCAAGTATTCCTGTACCAGTTCCCACATCTAATATTCGCTTATCTTTAATATCCATTTGCAAGATATTTTCTATCATTAAATTAGTCGTTTCATGGTGTCCTGTTCCAAACGACATTCTTGGATTAATTACAATTTCATATTGAGCATTTGGAAAATCTTTGTGAGCAGGGCTATGAATAACGCAACGATTAGCTATAAGCATTGGCGTAAAAGAGTTTTTTTCCCACTCTTCATTCCAATCACGACCTTCAACAAATTCTTCAATCCAAGTAATTTTAGCATTAAAGCAATATAGATTTAATGCTTCATTAATTGCTTCATGAGAAAAAAGTTCATCTTTTATATATGCAATAATACCATCATCACTTTGTTCAAAACTCTCATATCCAGCATCACAAAGCAACGCCGATAAAATGTCACCCTCAGTTTCACTATTTGGTAATAAAGTGAAGGTCACTCTACGGTAATCATTCATTTCTTATTAAATTCAAAAAAAATTAGACAATAAGTATTATTTTCTCAACTTATTCCAGAGTTTTGTACTTTTACGGGCAATCTTAAATCCAATAAGGAGATAGTCTACGATGGTTAGATGCCCAAATATATTTTTAAAAATAGAGCCTCCTACTCCACGTGGCGTTACATCGGCTTGCATAAATCCCTGCATCTGCATGAGCATTTTACCCTTTTGAATCTCTTTGCGTGCAAGAAATAGAGCCCTTTTGTATTTTAGTTCCGACAAGGAATAGCCAGCCCATTGGGAGTCATCAGTTATATTTATATCTATTCTTTCATTATTCATGACGTAGTGATAATTTATTTTGTGGGATCGAGAAATAATTTAGACAAAAATCGAGCGATTGGGTCTATTATAAGACGTTTCTTTAAAACAAATACAAATATTAGTACTATTGCAAAAAATAAACTCACTAACAAATAAGCCCAAACTGTACTACCTATCCATTCCTCAATAGAATGTACTAACGCAAAAGAAAGATAAAATAATACACCAGCTCCAAGGATTAAAGCCACCGCACTCACTGCCATTGCTGATAATATTACAGTCAGTTTCTCTATTGCCGTAAGTTTTGAATATTCAAGTTGAAGAGTAAGATATTTTTTCACTTCCTCCCACGTCTTGTGATAATTAGAATCTTCTTGTTCAGTCATTATTAATATAAAAATAATAGATTAAATATCTTGACATAATTTTAAAGGGCTTGCACTTTTAGCTATTTATAAGCTGTTTTAATCAAAACCATAAAAGTGCAAGTCCTCGCACATTCATTAAAACTAAAGATTTCTAATCTTTAATTTCAGCATCGGCACTGATTTGCTCTACTAAATCTTCAATATCATCATCAGAGAAATCAATTCCTTTCTTTTTAAGTAGCTCTTTTATACGGCTACGAAGATCTGAACCTTTTTCAGGAGCAAAAAGCATTGCTGCTGCACATCCAACTATTGCGCCACCTAAGAACGCATATAAGATTCCAAGTCCTTTCATAATTGTTTTGTTATTAATAATTATTATTATTTGATTTCATTGGTAAGCTCATCAACCAATTCTTCCATCTTGCGTCCTTTAAGACAAATACCCTTTTTCTTTAGACATTCGGCAATATTATTGCGCGTATCTGTACCTTTTTCTGGAGCAAATAAAAGTCCAACAGTGGCACCAGCTACAGCGCCTCCGATTACAGCTAAAATAATGTTTAATGGTTTCATAATTACGATGTTTTTAATTTATACTTACATACTAACAATTTTCGAGAACTTTATATCTTTGATTAAAAATAAATTAAAGCCAAAAAGTGCTTATAAAATTTATATCTAAAATTATTACTAAAATTTTAATATCCAAAGTATTTAGCTAATAATCTTTCAAAAATATTACAATTTAAGAAATTTTGTTAGTTTCAAGAAATAGAATGTGTACTTTACCTTAATAATATTGAGTACTTTTGCAGGTTCTAAGTTCAGCAAAAAAAATGGCAGTTAAAAAAAATATTGTAGTAAAAGGAGCAAGGGTTAACAATCTCAAGAATATTGATGTTGAAATTCCACGCAATAAATTCATCGTTATAACAGGACTTTCGGGCTCTGGGAAATCTTCACTTGCATTTGATACATTATATGCTGAGGGACAACGACGATATGTTGAAAGTCTATCTTCTTATGCTCGTCAATTTCTTGGACGTATGGCGAAACCTGAATGTGATTTTATACAAGGATTACCACCAGCAATAGCAATAGAGCAAAAAGTTAATACACGTAATGCACGAAGCACCGTAGGCACTTCTACTGAGATTTATGACTATTTGCGATTATTATATTCAAGAATAGGTAAGACCTATTCTCCTATTTCTGGAATACTTGTAAAAAAACAGACCCCTGAAGATGTTATTTCTACTCTAACAAAATATCCAATAGGGACACGCTTTGCGGTTCTAACAGAAATAAATCTGCCCGAAGGAAGGAACTTTATTGAGCAATTAGATGTACTGCTAAAAGAGGGGTATTCTCGACTTGAACTTAATGGCGAATTTATATCTATCGGAGATGTAATATCTAAAGAGTGCCCAAAAGAATCCAATGGCTATCGTCTGCTCATTGATAGGCTTAGTGTATCAAGCGAAAAAGATGTTATTAGTCGACTTTATGATTCATTAGAAACAGCATTTTTTGAAGGTCAAGATGAATGTATTATAAAACTTTGGACTGAAAATGAAATTGTAGAACACAAATTTTCAAAACGATTTGAAGCCGATGGTATTACATTCATAGAGCCATCAGATCTTATGTTTAACTTCAATAATCCAATAGGTGCTTGTCCCGACTGTGAAGGATATGGCAAGATTATGGGAATTGATGAGAATCTTGTAATACCTAATAAGACATTATCTATATACGATGACGCAGTAATGTGCTGGCGCGGTGAAAAAATGGGAGAATGGAAAAATTATTTTATTCATTTTGCTTCATCAAAAGGATTCCCCATTCATCGCCCATATTATCAGCTTACAGAAGATGAAAAAGATCTTATTTGGCATGGCGATTCTGGTAGCCCTTGTATTGATAGATTTTTTGATTGGATTAAAAGTAAAATATACTCTATACAATATAAAGTAATTTTAGCACGATATCGAGGAAAGACAGTATGCCCCCGGTGTCATGGATCTCGCCTTCGCGAAGATGCCTCTTACATAAAAGTTGGAGGGATGAAAATAGCCGATCTTGTGAAAATGCCAGTTAAAGATTTGAAATGTTGGTTTGATAATTTAGAATTAGATAAAACAGATGCTGCTGTTGCAAAGCGTTTATTAATAGAGATTGACAATCGTCTGGGCTTTCTAAATGATGTTGGACTCGGCTACCTAACTCTCGATAGACTGTCTGCAACACTGTCTGGAGGTGAAAGCCAACGTATTAATCTTGCTACTTCACTTGGTAGTAGCCTTGTTGGTTCACTCTATATACTTGATGAGCCAAGTATTGGACTTCATTCACGAGATACAGAGAAACTCATAAAAATATTACGAATGCTTCAAGCACTTGGTAACACAGTTGTGGTTGTTGAGCATGACGAGGAGATTATAAGATCTGCCGATTATCTCATTGACATAGGTCCTGATGCTGGTCGAAAAGGTGGTGAAGTAATTTATCAGGGGAATGTGGCAGACTTATGCAATGCCACATCAAGCTACACCCTTCAATATCTGACTGGCGAACGATCTATTGCTGTTCCTGCGATAAGAAGAAAATGGAACAATTACATTGAAGTAAAAGGAGCTGCACAGAATAATTTAAAAAGTATAGACGTTAAATTTCCACTTGGAGTAATGACTGTTATAAGCGGTGTAAGTGGCTCAGGAAAATCAACACTTGTAAAAGATATACTTTATAGAGCACTCACTCGTCACTTTGGAGAAACAGTTGATGCACCAGGTACGTTTAGTTCATTAAGTGGTGATTTACATTTAATTAACGGAGTAGAATTTATCGATCAAAACCCAATAGGGAAATCATCTCGTAGTAACCCTGCTACATATCTAAAAGCGTTTGACGAAATACGAAAATTATATTCCGAACAGCAAGCGTCGCTTCAAATGGGATATTCCGCAGGACATTTTTCTTTTAATTCACCTGGTGGACGATGTGAAGAATGCAAAGGTGATGGGACTATAACAATAGAGATGCAATTTATGGCAGACATCACACTTCAGTGCGAAAGTTGTCATGGAAAAAGATATAAGCAAGAAGTTCTCGAAATAGAATATTTTGGCAAAAATATTACAGATATTCTTGATATGACCATAAATCAAGCTATCGAATTTTTTGGCGAACATCAAGGAAGTACTGAGAAAAAAATAGTAAAGCGACTTAAACCACTTCAAGATGTGGGACTTGGATACATAAAATTAGGACAATCTTCAGCCACACTTTCTGGTGGAGAAAATCAGCGTGTCAAACTTGCATATTTTCTAAGCGGAGAAAAAAGTACTCCTACCCTATTTATATTTGATGAACCTACAACGGGGCTCCATTTTCATGATATAAATACCCTTATGAAATCATTTAATCAATTAATAGGACGAGGACATACAGTAATAATAATTGAACATAATCTTGATGTCATTAAATGTGCTGATTATGTCATTGACATGGGACCTGAAGGTGGTGATATGGGAGGAAACGTTGTGTGCGTAGGGACACCTGAAGAAATAGCAAACGTCCCAAATAGTTACACTGGGACGTTTCTAAAAGATAAACTCACTACCAATAAATAGTAGTTCCTATCGAATACGGTCGTAACTTCTTATCTTTTTATCATCTTTTTTAATCCTAACATAGGCCAATATAATAGCAAGAATAGCTACTATTGGACAAACGACAGCATATTTTAATGTATAATCACGTGCTTGGAGTATATCCATTAAAAGATATGATGATATTGCAAGACTTATACATAAAAAAAGAACAAATATTATCGACAGAATACATAATCTCATTTGTTGTAGCAACGACTTATATCTAAATATTGTAATAAATATAAATATCGCAATAAATGTGTTTATAGCGATAAATCCCCATGAATAAATTGACATTGAACTTATTACAGCATTCGCATTTGAAGAAATATTGTGCATAGCCAACCCCGACACAGAGTAATCTGCTAATGTTGTAGATGTACTAAATTGGATTATTGGGAACAAAGGAAAAAGAGCTATTGCAACAACTGCAATAAAAAGTAAAACGCTCTGCCAACGCTGAAGTACCATAATGAAATTATTTTAATTATTAATTTGAGAACAAATATACAACATTAGGCTAAATTTTAATCATTACAAATAAAATTCTTCGATTTTTT
>JAVWYO010000110.1:0-3744 GCA_036661515.1 Muribaculaceae bacterium
GGCGGTAATACCAAGATAGCTTGATTGCACTTGCAATCAAGCTATCTAACAACAACAAAACAATAATGATTAGTAGTTCCATTGGCATGCCACCATGGTAAGATTTCGGCAGCCGATTGTGCGTAGGTCATTTATTTGGTTGAACCTGCAATTAATATATGTAAGTGCTTGATCAAATGAAACATCAAGCGTAGTTATTTGATTATTATTACAAAGTAGTCGTTGTAAGAATGTTTGATTACTAAGATTTAGCTCCGTAAGATCATTATAAGAGCAATCAACATATTGCACATTAGGGCATTTACTTAACGATAATGATGTGAGATCATTATATGAGCATATAACATCTATAAGTGCATTGCAATTTATAAAGCTCAATGAGGTCATTTTATTATCACTGCATAGTACTGTGCTAAGAGATGGAAGTCCTGATACTATCATTGTTGATATTTCATTATCATCAATATTCAGATTAGTTAAGTTTTCAACTCCAAATAAGTTTAGACTGGTGAGTTTATTGTATCCGGTATAAAGATTTTTAAGAGCGGTGCAACCCGATACAAGGAGCGATTCTAAGTGACAACCTTGGCAATTAAGTGTTTGCAAATTCTTTGCATCACTCACATTGAGTTCGGCAAATAGATTACTACTACAATTCACATTCTTGAGCCATGGCGTTCCTGTTAATGAAAGTTCAAGAAGTCTATTTTTATATATCAATAGCGTTGATAAAGCAGTGCAGCCATCTACATTTATAGACGTGAGCATATTTCTACTTGCATCAATACCCTCTAATTTACCACAGCCACTTGCATTGAGCATTGTCAACTTATTACGCGACACATTAAGCGATTGCAATTGCGACAATCCTGTGGTAGTTAATGTTCCAGCTAAGCCTTTCTCTTGCCATTCTATTGCGCTTATATGTCCATTTGTCCATATAACACCTACCCAAGACGAGGGTGCGTTAATATCAATTTTTAGCGCTCGGGCATTTGTACCATCTTTAGTTGCCGATGTTTGCGACAAAAAAGATTGGATTAATTTCACTTCGTTTTTATTAGGATTTTGAGCGAAGACTATCACACACGTTAGCATGAAAGTGAAGAGGAAAATAATTTTTTTCATACGAAATATTTTGGTTATGAGTTTTGATAATATTAACAACCAACGATAATAAATGTTTTATTTATCGAAAATATTTTTCTGGGTTTCCGTAAAATTCACAATGAGAGAGAGGAAAACAAAAAATTGCTTCCCTCTCTCTCATTATTACTCAAATATGTGTTTATTTTACCTGCGAAATTCCTTCAAGGTTATTTCTGCGCTGGTAATTAATATCTCGCCACACTTGAACAGTGTTCCAAGTGCTTTCTTAAAATCTTTTTTACTACATTGAAATGTACTTCGTATCTCATCGGGCGTTGAAGAGTCGGTCAACGTCATTACGCCATCATGCTCTTGTAGATATATTATTATTTCTTCGGCTAAAGAAGATACACGCACTCCTCCTTTGTTACCAAGAGTAATGTCTATTTTGCCATCATCTCTCACACTCTTTATATATGCTTGTTGACGCTCTCCTATATTTATATCCTTAAATATCTCATTATGATAAATCATACCGCCAAACATATTGTCAACAACTACTTTAAAGCCCAAGTCGGTGCGTTTAGTCACAAGTATTTCCACTTCATCACCAACATTATATTTTGGGACAACATTATCAAGAAATTTATCCAATTTTGCTGAGGCTACAATGCGCTTAGTGTTATCATCAAGATAAATATACACCACATAATAACGCCCCTTCTCCATGCGCACCTTTTGCTCTCTAAATGGCACAAGGACATCTTTCAGTAATCCCCAGTCAAGGAAAGCACCTACGGCATTCACTGCTACTACTTGTAAAAATGCAAATTCGCCAACTTTAGCTTTTGGATTTTCGGTAGTTGCTACAAGACGATCTTCGGAATCGGCATATATAAATACATCAATCTCATCACCAACATTCATGTCGTCGGTAACATAACGGATTGGAAGTAATATTTCTTCTCCATTACCTGCATCTAAATAAAGCCCGAAATCGACGAACTTCACTATTGGCAACTTATTTAATTTTCCTATTTCAACCATACTTTAATATTATTATCAAGTGCGAATATCGTCATAAAATTTAATATCAGTAAATTTCTTGGATTAATAATTTTGTAGTATTTTTATGACATGACAATAACACACCTATCTAAAATGAAACATTGCTTTATAACACTGCTATCTGTTAGCTTATTAGTCCTTGTATTAGTGAGCTGTGGAAATATTAAATCGAATGCAAATTTTATTGTAGCCGACACAGTTTCTTTTAAAACAAAGGCTCTTCACGATGCTGTTTCCTATAAACTTAGCAACGGAAAGCAATGCGCCGTAAAAACGAGCACACTTATTACATACCCATCAGCGTATAAAGATTCTACATCTACAAAGAATCTTGTGGCACTATTTTCATCGTCAATTCTCGATATTAACATCGATTCCACATCTATCGATGGAGCATTCCAACAATATCTAAAAAATATTTTAGGTCAATTTGGTAGTAATACCACCTCAGATATTGAGGATTGTGCAACCGAGACTTGTGAAGATAATGATTTCACCAGCGATTTTTCGGAATACTGCTATGATATTAAAATAACGCCTATGTATAATTCCAAAAATATAATCTCATTTTGTAAGGAAGAGATTACAAAACGTGATGGAAAAACTACAATGACATCGCGATATTATTTCAACTTCGACTTAGCATCAATTTCTCGCTTAGATCTTAATAATATATTTAGTGAAGAGGATATTTCTCAAATTACACAGCTTCTAAAAGAGCAACTAATGGCTCAATTGAAATTCACAAATGAAGACGACCTATATGAAGCTGGATATTTTAATCTCGATAATCTTGTTGCTAACAATAATTTCCTAATTAGTAATGAGGGCATATCTTGGTATTATTTGCCTTACGAAATTGCATGCTTTTCTATTGGAGAGACAAAGATTATGTTGCCCTACTCTACTATTTCGCAATACATAAACGACAATTGCATTTTGTCACAATTCAAAACGAACAATTAAAAACAATGAATGAAATACTAAAATATTTTCATGGACTTTCTGAGCTACAAATACATCAATACACGATGCTTGGCTCTTTATATCCCGAATGGAACGAAAAGATAAATGTAATATCGCGTAAAGATATTGATAATCTATATGTTAATCACATATTACACTCTTTAGGAATTATAAAAATGCTTGACTTTAAACCTGGCACTACAATTCTCGATATGGGAACGGGTGGCGGATTTCCAGGCATACCTTTAGCTATATATTACCCTGAGGTTAATTTCCATCTTGTAGATAGAGTCGGAAAGAAATTAAAAGTTGCAGCCGACATCGCTGAACACATTGGGCTCACCAACGTTACCTTTCAGCATGGCGACATTAAAGAGGTAAAAGATAAATACGATTTTGTCGTGAGCCGCGCTGTGATGCTTCTCGACGAGCTTGTCCCTCTAATCAAACGAAATATTTCACCTATTAATAACAACTCGCTACCTAATGGATTAATATGTTTAAAAGGAGGTGACGTGCAGGGTGAGATTAAGAATGCTAAGGCTTCAACTCTCGTTACCAACCTTAAAGATTACTTCGATGAGCCATTTTTTGAGACTAAAAAGGTTATATACGTACAAA
>JAVWYO010000110.1:3844-6361 GCA_036661515.1 Muribaculaceae bacterium
AATAATAATGAAGATTGCACGATTTACTGTAAATCCATTTTCAGAAAACACCTATTTGATATGGGATTGCGACACCAAAGATGCTGCAATAATTGACCCTGGAATGTATAACTCAAATGATGAAGAAAAGATTGATAACTTCATTTTTAAGAATGAATTACACTTAAAATATATGCTCTTCACCCATCTACACATCGACCATGTACTGGGTTGCAAACACATCATAGAGAAATATAAATTGCAAGTTTCGGGCGACACAAAGGAGAACACTCTTGGATATAATCTCGTCAAACAGGCACAAATGTTTGGCTTATCGGTCAATATCTCTTCAATAGATATTGAAAAATCATTGAGCGAAAACGACACCATTTATCTTGGAAATGAAAAGATAGAAATTCTAAGCGTTCCGGGACATTCTCCAGGTAGCCTCGTCTATTACATTCCTACTTCACATTTCATTATTTGCGGTGATGTATTATTTCAGCAAAGCATAGGAAGAACCGACCTGCCTGGTGGTAACTACGACACACTAATTTCTGGAATTAAGACAAAGCTACTCACATTGCCAGCCGACACGGTAGTATATCCCGGTCATGGCGATAGCACTACTATCGGTGACGAAAAATCGTATAACCAATATCTCAGATAAAAATTGAGGGAGGTCTTAAAACCTCCCTCTCTATATTATTATATATATCTCTTATTTACCTTTCTCTTTTTCCCAACTATCTTTTAAAGCAATAGTACGGTTAAATACTAATTTATCAGTTGTCGTGTCACGATCTACCGTAAAGTAACCAATGCGTTGAAATTGGAAATGATCTCCCACCTTAGCCGTTTCAGCTAAATATGGCTCAACCTTAACGTTATTCAGTACTTTTAGAGAATCGGGATTTAGAAGTTCACGGAAATCTTTATCCTTCTCTTCAGCTGGATTTTCAACATTAAAAAGACGGTCATATAGTCGCACTTCCACATCTTTGCAATGACGAGCCGATACCCAATGAAGAGTCCCTTTTACCTTACGCTCACTACCTGGCATTCCACTTCGTGTATCTGCATCATATTCGCAATATATTTCCTCAATATCACCAGTAGCACTTTTCTTGCAACCAGTACATTTAACAATATATCCCGATTTTAGACGCACCTCATTACCTACCGACATACGGAAAAATTTCTTTGGAGCTTCTTCCTTAAAATCATCACACTCTATATATAATTCTCGTGTAAACGGCATCTCGTGAGTTCCTGAATTTTCATCTTCTGGATTATTCTCCATCGGAAGCATCTCCACTTTATCCTCAGGATAATTAGTGATAATAACCTTTACTGGATTAATCACAGCCGACACACGTGGTGCAATTCTATTTAAATCCTCACGAATACTATGCTCCAGAAGTGAAACACTATTTAAGGCATCATATTTTGTATATCCTATTTTATCAATAAATGATTTAATTGATTCTGGAGTATATCCACGACGGCGAAGTCCACATATTGTGGGCATACGAGGATCGTCCCAACCCGATACAAGATTTTCCTTAACAAGTTGAAGTAATTTACGCTTACTCATTACGGTATAAGTAAGATTCAAACGATTAAATTCAAGTTGTCGAGGACAATAGTCATCTTTCGCAAGTTCCTTCACGAAATATTCATATAGTGGACGATGCACCTCAAATTCAAGCGTGCATATAGAATGTGTAACACCCTCAAAATAATCAGATTGTCCATGCGCATAGTCATACATAGGATACACATTCCACTGATTACCCGTGCGATGATGTTCATGCTTTATTATACGATACATTATAGGGTCACGAAAGTGCATGTTAGACGATGCCATGTCAATTTTAGCACGAAGCACATAAGCTCCCTCATCAAATTCACCCTTATTCATTCTATCAAAAAGATCAAGGCTCTCATCAATAGGACGATTCCTAAATGGACTTGCTACACCAGCCTTTGTTGGCGTACCCTTTTGCTCTGCTATTTGCTCCGACGTCTGCATATCTACGTAAGCCTTTCCCTCTTTTATCAATCTCACTGCAAGATCATATAACTTAGGAAAATAATCCGACGCATAATATTCTCTATCACTCCAATCAAAACCCAGCCATTTAATATCTTCCTTTATCGATTCAACATACTCCACATCTTCCTTAACAGGATTTGTATCATCAAAGCGAAGATTACATGTACCACCAAACATTTTAGCAGTGCCAAAATTCATACATATAGCTTTCGCATGACCTATATGAAGATAGCCATTAGGCTCTGGAGGAAAACGAGTATTTAATCTACCACCATTTCTGCCCTCTTTTAAATCATTAGCAATAATTTGCTGAATGAAATTCAATCCTTTTTTCTCTTCAACAGGATTTACTTCTTTATTCTCTGCCATATATTTGTTCTGCTTTATATTTCAATGTTCATGTATCACTCTATAACACACGCAAAGATATAAAACATAGCGAAAATACACAACATTCCTTTAAATTTACTTATTAATAC
>JAVWYO010000111.1:0-6272 GCA_036661515.1 Muribaculaceae bacterium
GGTATTTTGCTATGGGTAAAGCGAGCAAGGCGTTGCTAATATGCTCAGAGCATAACACTTATTATAGCAATGAATCGGACACTAAATGTGGACATTTGTGGGGTGATGGAGCAGTGGCTTATTTCTTGTCGAAAGATAAGATTAGTGAAAATGATATGGAGCTAAAGACAATATATACATGTGGACTTGGGCAGGTTGGAAAAGGACCCGATGGAGTGTGTCTTCGTCCTCACGAAGATGGCATTACAATGCCTGATGGGCGCGATGTATTTATGAATGCTTGTAACTATATGATAACTGGTCTTGAACACATCACGGCTCCAGAGTCAATGTCAATTACTGACCTTGATTATATAATATGTCATCAAGCAAATATGAGGATAGTGAAGAATGTTGCACGACAATTGAAAATGGCTGAAAATCGTTTTCTAAACAACATTGTGGAGCTTGGCAATACTGGCTCGGCGAGTGCTCCACTTGTGCTTGCTCAGAATATTGATAAATTGGAGAAAGGGACTAAGATAGGGTTAACCGTCTTTGGCGGTGGGTATTCTTGTGGTGCTTTTCTTGTAATACGATAGAAACTTTTATTTAAACTTTATATTATAATGAACTTACTTGAAGGAAAAGTAGCTCTTATCACAGGAGCTGCACGTGGAATTGGTAAAGCAATTGCACTAAAATTTGCACAAGAGGGTGCAAGTATTGCGTTTACCGACCTCGTCATAGATGAAAACGGTAAAAATACCGAAGAAGAGATAATGGCTTATGGCGTTAAGGCTAAAGGATATGCGTCTAATGCTGCAAACTTTGAGGAAACTCATAAGGTTGTAGAACAAGTTGTTGCAGACTTTGGCCATATTGATATTCTTGTTAATAATGCTGGTATTACAAAAGATGGTCTTATGATGAGAATGACAGAGGGACAATGGGACGCAGTTATAGCTGTTAACTTGAAGTCGGCATTCAATTTTGTTCATGCTATTACGCCAGTGATGATGAAACAAAGAGGCGGAAGTATTATCAACATGGCATCGGTTGTAGGTATATCAGGTAATGGTGGACAATGTAATTATTCGGCATCTAAGGCTGGTATGATAGGTCTTGCAAAGAGTATTGCTAAAGAGATAGGCTCTCGTGGTGTTCGTGCTAATTGTATAGCTCCTGGATTTATTATTACAGATATGACAGCAGCTCTTTCTGAAGAAGTGCGCAAGCAATGGGCCGAACAGATTCCATTACGTCGAGGAGGCACTCCCGAAGATGTTGCTAATGTAGCAACATTCCTTGCAAGTGACCTTTCATCGTATGTTACTGGGCAAGTTATACCAGTGTGTGGTGGTATGAATATGTAGTATATCTTTGCTTAAGAATAATATAGCGAATAGGCTTCTTCATAATAGGGGCTTATTCGCTTTTTTAGTTATACTTAACTGCATATTACTAAATAGCTTTACGATTAATTGAAATCCGATTATTTTTAATACTTTTGTATAGAAATAACAGATGAAAATAGCTTACAAAATAATACGAAGTATTCTTGTAACAGGGATTGTAACTTGCGTTGCTATCTATGTTATGCTTTTTCTTATTCTGTCTATTCCTGCAACACAAAATAAGATTCGTGAAATAGGAGAAGTAGAACTTAGTAAACTGCTTCACACAAAAGTCTCTATTGGCTCGATTTCTATTGCTCCATTTAATCAAGTTGTGTTACGAGATGTCTTTGTACCAGACCAGCAAGGCGATACCCTTTTGGCTGTAAATAAACTTGGTGCTGGGCTTAGTCTTTATAATCTTGTGGTAAGTCAAAAGATAGTATTTACTTATGCCGAAATTATAGGACTTGATGGTAGGGTTAATAAACCTAACCCCAAAGCACCTACCAACATGCAATTTATTATTGATGCGCTATCTCCAAAGAAGAAAAAGACACCGCCAGCAAAGTTTGATATTAAAATATTTAATGTTGTAATTCGCAAGAGTAGTTTGCGATATGATGTGCTTTCGGAGGGGTATAGCAAGAATAAATTTGATAAAAATCATATTAGTATTACGAATCTCACTGCCGACATCTCGTTGCCAAAATTAAAGAATGATGATTTTGGAATAAAGATAAAGAGGCTATCACTTTATGAGAAATCGGGACTGTTGCTGAAGAAACTCACAGCGAATGCCGTTATAACGAACAAGATGATTGAAGTTGACAACTTGCAAATAGAGTTGCCACACACCGTTATTGCACCAGAGAAACTCACACTCGAATTTAATAGTTTGAAGACGCTCGGCAAGGAGTTGCCAACCATTCCATTGAACTTCAATATAGCTAATAGCTATGTCACGCCAAGCGATTTTAGCAACTTTGTGCCCGCTCTTGCTAATCTTGATGATCCATTTCAATTTACTATTGCCATGCGCGGGACGATGCAAGAGCTATTTATTTCCACACTTAATGTAGTGAGCCAGAATAAGAGGATTTCAATTGATGCCACTGGCACTATATATGATATTGAGAATAAAGAGAAATTGAGATATAATATTCCTCACATTTATGTTAATGCTACGTCTAATGATGTCTTGGATATTGCTTCACGTTTCACTAATATTTCGCCAGATGGAGAACGCATTATTACAAATTGTGGAAAAGTGATGTTCGATGGCTCTATAAAAGGCAAATTGAATGAAGTAAATCTAATGTGCTACCTCGCTACCTCGCTTGGAAAGGTAGACATTAATGGCAATTTTTCTCAGAATAAAGACAAGACCAATAAGCAATTTTCTGGCGATGTGAGTACTCCTAATTTGAGCTTGGGTGTGCTTTTAAATAAGCCAGAACTTCTACAAGATGTTGCTTTTGATATAAATCTTATTGCATCACAAAATCGCGGAAAATTGTCGGCATCAGTTAATGGCGATATTAAGTACGTTGACTTCAAGGGATATCGCTATAATGATATAATAGCTAATGTTGACTTAGAACAGTCGAAATGCGACGGGTCGGTGAGCATAAATGACCCAAACATTAGCCTCGAAATTAATGGTGGTGCGATGCTTGATCGACAAAATTCTACTTTTGATCTTTCAATTATAGCCGACCATATTAATCTTGCAAATCTCAATATAAACAAGAAGTATCCTGCTCATGATTTATCATTTGTGGTTGATGCGTCATTTAAGGGAAAGAGCCTTCTTGAAAGTGACGGCACATTATCGTTATCAGATATTAGATTTGTTGATAGCCACAATAATGGTATAAAAATAGATCATTTTAATGTCGTGGCTCAGCGAGATGTTTTGCCACAAACGCTGAATGTAAATTCTGATATATTGAATGGCGATATTACTGGTGAATATAACTTTAAGAGTCTTATACCTGCGGTAAAAGATATTGTTGCTAAGGCTTTTCCTGCTCTTGTAAATGGTGATAGTGGGACTAAAAATATAGCAAATGGTGCAGATAATAATTTCACATTCAACTTTACGGTTGTTGAAAATAATGAGCTAACAGAATTTTTTAATGCACCCGTGCGTATTTTATATCCGATTGAATTACAGGGATATGTAAATGGTGCAGAAAGACGACTCAATCTAACACTAAATGCTCCGTATATTCAACAAAAAAATAAGCTAATTGAAAATAGTTCGTTGGTGCTAAATATTGATGGAGTTAATGATTTGTGCGACCTAAATGTAACGACGATGATTCCTACAAAGAAAGGAAACACTTCGGTAGCACTTAGTGCTGGTGCAGCAAACAATCGTCTTGACACCGACGTTAGTTGGTGGATTGACAATCCTCGTGATTTTCATGGTGAGGTAAATCTTTCAACTCTCGTGGGACGTGATGTTGCCACTAATGCCCTTAATGCAGCAATTGACATAAATAGCACTGAAATAGCATTTAATGACACTGTGTGGACAGTAAATCCCGCAAAAGTAGATATTAATAACGGTCGCATTGAGGTAAATAATTTTGACGTTAGGTGTGGGGAGCAATATTTAAAAATCAACGGCGTTGCATCGCATGACCCCAGCGACAAACTATTGCTCGAATTGCAAGATGTGAATCTTGATTATGTGTTTGAAACACTTGCCATTGGCAATGTCACATTTGGAGGACGTGGCACTGGCAAATTTAGTGCGTCGGACATCTTTACCAAAGCACCTAAGTTATCTACACCAAGGCTGCATGTGGTGAATTTCTCGTATAATGGTGCAATACTCGGCAATGCCGACATTGAGAGCCACTGGGATATTGACACTAAGGGTATCGCTATAAATGCTGATATAAAACATGCAAATGGATATTCATCGACTGTTAATGGCGCAATATATCCGATTGCCGATTCAATATATCTCGACTTTAATGCTCATAAATTAGATGTCCGCTTTCTTAAACCTTTCTTGGCTAATATCACACCCGATATACAAGGTACTGCATCGGGGCACGCTACACTATTTGGAAGTCTAAAAAATATTGATCTGAAAGGTGATATTCTTGCTGAGAATCTTAAAATGAAGATTGGTTTTATAAATGCCACATACACTACAACCGATTCTGTAATACTACGTCCTGGACAGATATTGATAAAAAATATTACTCTTAAAGACAAATTTGGAAATACCGCTATATTAAATGGTAACGTTAGACATGCCTATTTTCGAGATGCTAAGTTTGATTTTTCAATAACTCAAGCACACAATTTCTTATGTCTTGACATTCCGCAGAGCACAGATTCAAACTGGTATGGCACGATATTTGGAAATGGCTCGACATTTATTACAGGAGAGCCTGGATTGGTAAACATTGATGTAAATATGGCAACTGCTGCAAATTCTAAGTTCACATTTGTGCTATCTAAAACTCAAGCGGCTAACGACTATAAGTTTATAACATTTATTGATAGGAATAAAAAAGAAGAAAAGGCAGATACCGTTCCAGAATTTGTTAGCAAATTTAAAGCTCAACAAATTCAAAAAGAGGGTACCTCATCACGTATAAATCTGAATATCCAAGTGGAGGCAACGCCATTGGCGCAAATGACGCTTGTGATGGACCCTGTGAGTGGTGATAAAATAAAGGCTACTGGAAATGGCAACTTGCGCCTTAACTATAATTCGGTGGACAACGATATTCGCATGTTTGGTAATTATACTCTTGAAAAAGGGAATTATAATTTCACTTTGCAAGATATTCGCCTTCGCGACTTCATGATACGGCAAGGGAGCTCTATAAGTTTCCATGGCGATCCTATGGTAGCATCGTTAGATATAGCAGCAATATATGCTGTAAATGCCAGTCTCACCGATCTCGACGAGTCTTTTGCCCAAGATAAAGACCTCAATCGCACAAACGTTCCTGTTCATGCCGTGCTTAATTTGAAAGGCGACATTACTCAACCTGCAATCTCTTTCGACGTTGAGTTGCCAACACTCACGCAAGATGCTTATCGCAAGGTAAAGAGTATTATAAATACAGAAGAGATGATGAATCGTCAAATAATATATTTGCTCGCACTCAATCGCTTTTATACCCCTGAATATATGGGTAATACAAATAAAAATAATGAACTCGCATCGGTAGCTTCTTCAACAATATCATCGCAACTAAGTAGCATGCTTGGACAGATGAGCGAAAACTGGAGTATATCACCAAACCTTCGCACAAATAAGGGCGATTTCTCTGACGTTGAAGTAGAAGTGGCTTTATCAAGCCAGTTACTTAATAATAGGTTACTTCTTAATGGCAATTTTGGCTATCGTGATAATTCACTCAACTCTAATAGTACAAATTTTATTGGTGACTTTGATATAGAATATATTCTTACAAAGTCGGCAAACCTACGTCTAAAGGCGTATAACCATTTTAATGACCAAAACTATTATATCAAGAATGCGCTCACAACGCAAGGGGTTGGTATTATGGTAAAACATGACTTCGATCGTCTATTTGACTTCCTAAAGAAAAAGCCAAAGAGTTCGTTGCTGATTATACCTCCAGCTAAGGCTGACACTATTCCTGCTACTGCAAAATCTTACTGATTCTTAGGACGTGAGTGGAGTGGAACGTCTTCGACGTTCTGGCTTCGCGATGAAAAAATCTGTGTTATCTGTGGGAAAAAGTTTGAGGGCGAGGGTGGCGTGCAACGTCTTCGACGTAGGAGCCGACTTGTCAGAGACTTACCCCACAATTGCGTTCGCTATGCTCACTTCATTATGGGGTTAAATTTCAGAACTGACGTTCTGAAGTGGAACGTCTTCGACGTTCTCGC
>JAVWYO010000112.1:0-6231 GCA_036661515.1 Muribaculaceae bacterium
ATCACAGGTAAGAGTGAAAAATCTGGACGTGAGTCATACGTCTATTTCAGTGATGATGGACTGCCTGTTGGTATCCGTTTTGGTGATTGGAAGGCAGTATTTGCTGAGCAACGTGCCAGCGGTTTAGATGTGTGGCGTGAGCCATTTGTAACGCTTCGTATTCCATATCTATTCAATCTGCGCAGAGACCCATTCGAGCGTGCCAACACCGATTCCGACAACTATTCAAAGTGGCTCACTGACCATCAGTATATGCTCTATATAGCGCAAGATGAGTTTGGCAAGTTTATGTCGACATTCATCAAATATCCGCAACGCCAACGACCTGCATCGTTCTCCATAGACCAGATTATTGAGCCGTTTATTAAGAAATAGATTAATCGTACACCTCTCTCCACTCACTAATCTTATTAAACCAAAAACAGGGAAATTCAAAATTTGAATTTCCCTGTTTGCGCTTCAAGATGGACTTGAACCAACGACCCTCTGATTAACAGTCAGATGCTCTAACCAACTGAGCTATTGAAGCATGTATTATCTTTTCCTCTATTTATTTTTGCGCTTCAAGATGGACTTGAACCAACGACCCTCTGATTAACAGTCAGATGCTCTAACCAACTGAGCTATTGAAGCGTTTTACAATTGCCTTTTGTCAATTGCGTTGCAAAAGTAATCCCAATATTTGAAATATGCAACTACTTTCATGAAAATCTTAGCCTTTATTTGCCTTTTATCATTGTCTATGTCACTGTTTATGTATTTTTTTGAGAATTTGAATGGGAAATTTCAATAATATAGAGTACTTTAGCCGAAAATTCACGGATAATGAAAAGATTTATAAAATTGTCGATTGTCGCTGCTACAATTATTGCAATCGCAACACCTATTTTTGGCATTACTGCAAAACGTAACAATGATGCCGATATTACTCGAAATCTTGATGTATTTAATTCTCTATATAAGGAACTAAATATGTATTATGTCGATACAATTAATGCTCAAAAAACCATTGAAACGGCTATCGGTTCGATGCTAAATGATATTGACCCATATACTGAATATATTCCACCTAAGGATCAAGAGGATTTCCTAATTATCACCACTGGTGAATATGGCGGAATAGGCTCTTATATTATGGAATCCAAAGGAAATGTATATATTTCGGAACCTTATGAAGGTAGTCCTGCGCATAAGGCGGGCTTGCGCGCTGGCGATAAAATAATTATGATTGACAATGATAGTGTTGCAAAGTGGGGACGTGAAAAGGTAAGTGAGCACCTAAAAGGTCAAGCTAATACAAAACTACGTGTAGTGGTGCAACGCCCATACTCCACCGATAGCATTATCCCGTTTGAGATTATGCGAGAGAAGATACAGGTAAATTCAGTACCTTACTATGGATTGGTAAGAGGCAATGTTGGATATATTAGTCTTACGTCTTTCAATGAGAAATCTCCTAATGAAGTCAAAAATGCCTTGCTTGAGTTGAAGAAAAATGATGCTGTAAAGTCTATTGTTATAGACCTTCGTGGTAATGGTGGGGGACTTCTTGAAAGTGCTGTGCAGATAGTAGGGCTATTTACACCTAAAAATACCGAAGTTCTAAAAACACGTGGACGACTAATGCAGAGCGAGAAAACGTATAAGACAACACAAGAACCTATTGACACTAAAATTCCGCTTGCTGTGCTAATTGACGGTGGGTCGGCATCTTCAGCCGAAATAGTAGCTGGTGCACTGCAAGATCTTGATAGAGCGGTAATTCTTGGTGCAAGATCTTACGGCAAAGGACTTGTGCAGACGACTCGCCCTCTACCTTTTGATGGCTTATTAAAAGTTACTATTGCAAAATACTATATTCCAAGCGGAAGACTTATTCAAGCAATCGATTATTCTCATAGAAATGCCGATGGTAGCGTTGCTCGAATCCCAGATAGCCTTACTACTGTATATAAAACTTTGCACGGACGTGAAGTTAGAGATGGTGGTGGCATCAAACCTGATATTGAAATAAATTTCCCAGATTTGAACCGATTGACTTATAATATCATTCGTGACAATTGGGCTTTTAATTTTGCTACAAAATTTGTTTCTGAAAATAAGACAATAGCTCCAGCGCAAGATTTTGTAATTACCGATACTATTTTTAATGACTTCAAAAAGTTTATTAATCCTAAGGCTTTTCAGTATGACAAGGTGTGTGAACTATCGCTCAATAAATTAAAAGAAGCCGCCGAAATTGAGGGATATATGAACGATTCCACTAAATTGCAATTTGCTATTATGGAAAAACTTTTGAAGCATGATCTTAATCGGGATATTGATTTTCACAGAAAGGATATTTCAAAGTTACTTGCAGTTGAAATTCAAAAGCGCTATCATTTTCAAAAAGGCGAAATCATAGAAACTCTAAAAGATGACGAGACACTCGATAAAGCTGCTTTAATGTTCAATGCCAATGATAAGTATAATGAGATTCTAAATCTCAGCAAAAATACTAAAATATCAAAATCGAAAGTAAAGGGGGCAAAGTAGGGTGGAGATAAGAAAATTATGCGACATATTTAAGGCACGCGTTGATGCTATTGATGCAATGCTTGCTGATAAATCAATACGCACATTTAGCATCGATGGACTTGCTGGCTCGTCAGCGGCAATGGTATTCTCTGAATTTTCAAAGCATAAGCAACCATATCTAATTATCGCCAATGACATTGACGAAGCTGGATATATGTACCATGATTTAAGCCAAATAAACAACGATTGTGGTGTATTAATATTCCCATCAGGATATAAACGCGACATCAAATATGGGCAAATAGATGCTCCTTCTGAAATATTGCGTACCGAAGTGCTCAATCAATGGGACACAAATAAAGAATTGCGATGGGTTATAACATATCCCGAAGCGCTTGCCGAGAAAGTAATCACAAAAAAGAATTTAAACGACACCACTATTCGTCTAAAAGTAAATGGACATGCCGAGATGACGAATCTTGCTTTAAAACTACGAGAATATGGGTTTGTTGAGGTAGATTATGTGTATGAGCCAGGACAATTTGCTATAAGAGGCTCGATATTTGATGTTTATTCATTTTCTAATGAATTACCTTATCGTGTTGACTTTTTTGGAGATGACATTGAGAGTATTCGCACATTTAATGTCGAAACTCAACTTTCGGAAGAGAAAATAAAAGAAATTTCTATAATAAATAACGCAAGTTCGTCGCAGGGTGAAGGAGAATCTTTTCTACACTTTATAGGTGACGACACAATTTTGCTATGTCGTGATTATGATTGGTTATTGCAACGCATTGATGCAATTAATCAAGAGAAATTATCCGAAAGCACGCTTATTGCCGATGAGGGTGATAAATATGCAATGAAAAAGGTGGTTGATGCCACAGATTTTGCAAAACGTTTCAGCCAATTTCGTCGCGTTGATTATGGCATTAGTAAGAGTGCTAACGCCAGTGCTTCAATATCTTTTCATTGTTCACCTCAGGGTATATATCACAAGAATTTTGACCTCATAAGTTCATCTTTCTCTGAGTTTGAAAATGATGGATTCAAAATATACATCTTGTCTGATAGTGAGAAGCAAACCGAGAGATTGCGCATAATATTTGAAGATAGAGGCGACAAAATCCCTTTTACTCCGATTTTGCGTACTATTCATGAGGGATTTGTTGACTATGACATGAAAGTGTGCATCTTCACCGACCATCAAATTTTTGACCGTTTTCATAAGTATAACCTAAAGAGCGATAAGGCACGGAGTGGAAAACTTGCATTATCAATAAAGGAACTAAATCAAATTGAAGTTGGCGACTATGTCGTGCACGTTGATCACGGGGTGGGTAAGTTTGGTGGATTACTTCGTACGAGTGTGAATGGTACAATGCAGGAGATGATTAAGCTTGTTTATTTAAATGATGATATTATTTTCGTGTCAATTCATGCGTTGCACAAGTTGGCAAAATATCGCGGTAAAGAGGGCGTAGAGCCACGAATCAATAAACTTGGTAGTGGTGCTTGGAATAATATAAAAGAGCGTACAAAGACTAAGCTAAAAGATATAGCACGCGACTTGATAAAGCTATATGCTGCACGAAAAGATGAGCAAGGATTTGGGTTTGCACCCGACAGTTATTTGCAACAAGAACTTGAGGCCTCATTTATCTATGAAGATACCCCCGACCAACTAAAGGCGACAAATGCGGTAAAAGCCGATATGGAAAGCGCTCGACCTATGGATAGGCTAATATGTGGTGATGTGGGATTTGGTAAAACTGAGGTGGCTATTAGAGCGGCATTTAAGGCGGCTACTGATAATAAACAGACGGCTGTACTTGTCCCAACAACTGTTCTTGCATATCAGCACTTCAATACATTCAGAGACCGATTAAAAGAGTTCCCTGTGACGGTTGAATATCTTAGTCGTGCACGTAAGCCTAAAGATGTGAAGAGGATTTTACAAGAACTTTCGGAGGGTAAGATAGATATACTTATAGGTACTCATAAGCTTATAGGAAAAGATGTGAAATTTCACGATCTTGGTCTACTTGTTGTTGATGAGGAACAAAAGTTTGGTGTTTCGGTTAAAGAGAAACTAAAGCAGATGAAAGTAAATGTTGATACACTCACAATGTCGGCAACGCCAATTCCTCGCACGCTCCAATTCTCACTCATGGGTGCACGTGATTTAAGTGCAATAACGACGCCACCCGTTAATAGATATCCAATTGTGACATCGGTAAATGCCCTTAATGACGATATTATTGCTGAGGCTATAAACTTTGAGATGTCGCGTAACGGACAAGTCTTTTTTGTAAACAATCGCATCGAACAATTATTTGAACTCGAAAATTTAATACATCGCCTTGTCCCCGACGCACGTGTAATCATTGGGCATGGGCAGATGCCCCCCGACAAGTTGGAGCGAGCAATTATTGATTTTGCTAATCACGATTATGATATTCTTCTTGCAACAACTATCATAGAATCGGGTATTGACATGCCAAATGTGAACACAATCATTATCAATAACGCACAAAACTTTGGATTGAGCGAGTTACACCAACTTCGTGGACGTGTTGGCAGAAGTTCACGCAAAGCATTTTGTTATCTCATTGTTCCCCCACACTTGCCATTAACACCAATTGCTCGCAGGCGATTACAAGCTATTGAAAGTTTTGCAGAGCTCGGAAGCGGTATTCATATTGCAATGCAAGATTTAGATATTCGAGGCGCTGGGAACCTCCTTGGTGCCGAGCAAAGTGGATTTATTGCTGATCTTGGTTATGAAACATATCAAAAGATACTCAAAGAAGCAATGCTTGAACTCAAGACCGAAGAGTTTTCTGATACCTTTGAAGATGATAAGAGCGACGATGACACAGCTTATGTTGCCGATTGTGTCGTGGAGTCGGACATGGAACTAATGTTACCAGCAACTTACGTTCCTCAAGAAAGTGAGCGTATAAGTCTATATCAAGAATTAGATAGTATGGAACGAGAAACTGATGTCATGGAATTTAGGACACGTCTAATTGACCGATTTGGTAAAATTCCGATTGAAGCGCTCGAATTAATACGCATAGTATCACTTCGTCGTATTGCGCGTTCGCTTGGAA
Organism: Muribaculaceae bacterium; assembly: GCA_036661515.1. Classification (GTDB taxonomy): domain Bacteria; phylum Bacteroidota; class Bacteroidia; order Bacteroidales; family Muribaculaceae; genus HGM05232. The sequence continues at coordinate 5,637 of JAVWYO010000112.1, forward strand.
TTGAAAAAATAGTTTTGAAGCAAGATAAAATGTATCTTTATTTTGTAGGCGATGATAATGTGGCATACTATCAATCTCCAGCATTTGGGCGCATTTTAAATTATCTTCAACAAAACCCCCGCCGTTGCCAGTTACGCACCGTTAGGGAACGTCGTTCTATGCTCATCAACAATGTAACCACAGTTGAAGATGCTGTCTCAATACTATCATCTACAACCACGATGGTAGCTCTCTGAGAGTTTTGAGTAGTGAGTTTTGAGTTTCACACAGAATACACAAAATCCCGATAGATGGATAGAGTGAGTGGTGTGCAACGTCTTCGACGTAGAAGTCGCTATATCAGTTTATTACCCCACAATTTCATTCGCGATGCTCACTCCATTATAGGGTTCCACTTCAGAACTTGCGTTCCACTCCATCCACGCTCATAACTCCATTACGCCCCTTATATCGTATGAATTGCAAGCCCAACTCTTGAGTTTCAATGAGTTGGACTCCTATATTTATATTTTAGCGGACACTAATAAAAATAATCACAAATATTAGTGTCCGCTAAAACTTTTGTATGATAGACAATGGGCGTTTTTTACATCAA
>JAVWYO010000113.1:0-6189 GCA_036661515.1 Muribaculaceae bacterium
TTATAATTCAATATTATTTTGCAAAACTGTTATAATACACTGAATTAGTCTTAAAATACGCCCAAATTTTATTTAGTATTGAATTTTTAGTAGTAAATTAGCAAAAAAGATATATGCTGATATAAGTTTGATTACAATTAAACTTTTTGCAGTATTAAACGTCATAGTAATATATTAACTTAACAACAAAGTTATGAAACATAGAATTTTCACTTTAGTAAGTATCCTCTCTTTGAGCCCCGTTTTTGCGTTCGCTCAATATGATGACGACATTTATAATGATGGCTCTAAGGATACCAAAAGAACGCAAGTCGTAAGAAATCAAGAATATATAGTTCCTGAAAGCAATAACGTTGACTATAACCATTCAACCTCAAATGTGTCAGGAGGAGGTAATTATATTGTTGATGAACGTGATGTTGATGAATATAATAGGAGAGGTAATGACTCTTCTGATACTCTTAATACATCAAATCGGGCTACAAAGCCTGCTGATAATTCATCTGAAGACTTCACATATACTGAGAAAATCCAACGATTTTATAATCCAACGATTATTATAAACGCTAATGATCCAGTATTGACAGAGTTATATTATGCAAGTGTTCCAAGTATCAATTTAGTAGTTGGCTCTCCTTATTATTGGAACTCATGGTGGGGTCCAAGTTGGGGTTGGAACAACTCTTGGGGTTGGGGCTCTTCTTGGTATTATAGACCTTGGTACTCTAACCATTACTGGGGAGGTGGATATTACGACCCATGTTGGGGCTGGGGCTGGGGAGGACATTATCACCCCACATATTATCCTAATAGCGGATATTATGGAAGTAATGGTGGCCGTCGTCCTGCTGGCTATAGTGGCGGTAACTATGGAGGAACATCACGTCCTGGATATGCCAATGGTGGTCGTCGCCCTAACTCTTCTTATAATGGTAGTGGTACATATCGTCCAAATAATAATCAAGGAAATCAAGGCGGATATTATAACCAAGGTGGATATAATGGACATCGTGGTAGCGGAAGTTCGGTATCAGGCGGACGTCGTCCTGGTCAAACAGTTTCACCATCGGTTGTAAGACCTTCAGAGGGCACTACACGTCCAGCAGAAGTAACACGTCCTTCTAATTACAATAACCATAGAAATACTGATAATTCAACTCGAAACTATAATTATAGTGCGCCAAGTAATAATAGCTCAAGAGGTTCTGGTGGCTACTCTGGCGGTGGCGGATATTCAGGTGGCGGTGGTGGCGGTGCTGGACATCGTGGCGGTGGTCGTCGTTAATTAATTAAAAAAACAATTCAAGAAAATATTATTATGCGAAAACAACTTATTGCAACAATTGTCGGGATTATACCAATGCTCGCATTTGGACAAAGTGCAATAGATGTATATCAGCTATCACAGCAAGACCTTAAGGGGACTGCACGTTTTATGTCTATGGCTGGTGCATTTGGCGCTTTAGGGGGCGATTTATCTGTCCTTAATCAAAACCCAGCTGGTATAGGCGTTTATCGTGGCTCTGAAATTGGAGCAACGTTAGGCTTTGATATACAATCGACATCTACTGAAAACCAAGGTCAGAAGTATGGTAGTACTAACCAATTTAAGGTATCGTGCAATAATGCAGGGTATATAGGTTCTTATAGATTAAATTCAGAAGTAATGCCAAATATAAATTGGGGTATCACATATAATCGTTCTGCTTCTTTTAATAGGCGTTACGCTGGAGGCATAGGGAAATTAAACACATCTTTATCTAACTTTGTTGCAGGATATACTAATGCTGGTGGTTTTACTGAGGCCAATTTAATGACGACTGAAGGCTATGACCCATATAATGAAGAGCCTTATGCTCCTTGGATGAGTATTTTAGCTTTTGACTCTTATTTGATCAATCCTGATAGCGAAGGTGAAAATTTTCAAGGGATTTATGGTAATGGCACATCTGGTCGTGGAGAATTTGAAACTATTGAGACTGGAGGCGTAAATGAATTCAACATAAATTGGGGTGGAAACATCGCAAATAAAGTATATTGGGGTATGGGGTTTGGCATAACAGATGTCAACTATAACGCTTCAACATATTATGGAGAATCTTTGACAAATGCTTATACTACTGATGGACGAGGAACTGCCAATTGGGGACTATCAAACTCATTAAGCACCTCTGGCACTGGTTATAACTTTAAATTAGGTGTTATTGTAAAGCCTATTAATGAAATACGTTTAGGTTTTGCATTCCATACGCCTACATATTATAGTTTACGAGATGTTTCATTTACTAATACAAGATTCAATTATAATGGAGGCAAAGACGGCTCAGCTAATACTAATAATGATTATGCGGCTGAGAGCTGGTATCAAATACGCACTCCATGGAAGTTTATTGCAAGCGCAGCAACCGTAATTGCAAACAAAGCCATTCTTAGTTTTGACTATGAATATGTAGGTTATAACACAATGCAATTATCTTATGATAATGGTATCCTTGATCCAAGTACAAACAATGAAATAAATTCATATTATAAGCCATCAAATATATTCAGAGTAGGTGGAGAATTTAGAGTAACATCACAATTTAGTGTGCGTGCTGGCTATTCTTATCAAACATCGCCTGTTAGAGAGAATGTCCTTAATGGACATGAAAATGTATTAACAGTATCGACATCGCCTTCTTATTCGTTTGACAAATCAACACAATACATTACTGCTGGACTTGGATATCGATATAAAGCAATGTATATTGATGCTGCTTATGTTCACAAAACACGTAATAGTGAATATCACGCATTTCCTTTTTCTCCAATTGTGTATGATGGTCAACAAATGGTAGATTCTCCAATGGCGAAAATTACAGATAATAGTAATCAAATCGTATTTTCGCTGGGCTTTAAGTTCTAAAAAAATAACTTCTAAAAAAAGGTAGCTTAATGGCTACCTTTTTTTGTGCCTATCAAGAAAAAAGCATTACATTTGTTAATACGAAAAATGACACCGTTATGGCTCAATTGCTACCCGAAAATATTGATTTAGATAATCCTGAATTTCAAAACGCATGGCAACTTATCACAAAGTCGCATCAGTCGGTATTCCTTACGGGTAAAGCAGGCACAGGGAAAAGCACATTCCTAAGATATATATGTGAGAATACGCATAAAAAATACGTTATACTTGCTCCTACTGGTATTGCTGCTGTGAATGTGGGGGGCGTAACTCTTCATTCATTTTTCAAAATGCCCTTAAAGCCTCTTCTCCATGATGACCCCGAATTTTCGCTATCTACTATAAGAAAAACGTTGAGATATCCACGTGATAAAGTAAAGATAATCAAAGAACTTGAACTAATCATTATTGATGAAATATCAATGGTGCGTGCTGATATGATAGATTTTATTGATAAAGTTTTACGTATTTATAGTGGAAACATGCGGGAACCTTTTGGAGGCAAGCAACTACTTTTTGTGGGTGATGTCTTTCAGCTTGAACCCGTAATAACCAGCGATATGCGAGAAATCTTAAAGCGTTATTATAGACAATCATTTTTCTTTAATGCAAATGCTTTCTCGACAATAGATTTAGTCTCTATTGAGTTACAGAAAATTTACCGGCAAAACAATCAAAAATTCATATCACTTTTAGATAGAATACGCATAAATAAAATTTCGCCCGAAGATATTTCAGACATTAATTCTCGTTATAATCCAATATATAAAGAAGATAAAGACGAGTTTGTAATTACTCTTGCCACTCGTCGTGACACCGTTGATGTAATAAATGAAGCTCATCTTAAAGATTTGACAACGCCTGAATATAAATATAGAGGTATTATTAACAATGATTTTCCTTCTCAAAATTTACCCACATCTTTAGAACTTATACTCAAAGAGGGTGCCCAAGTTATATTTATAAAGAATGATAAGGAACAACGTTGGGTTAATGGAACTCTTGGACGTGTTTATTGTGCTACGAAAGATGGAATTGAGATAGAACTTGAGAACGGTGATATTCATACGTTATCACTTGAAACATGGGAAAACATACAATATACCTATGATGAAAAGGAGAAGACGATAAAAGAAAAAACTCTTGGGACATTTCAGCAATTTCCTATAAAACCTGCGTGGGCATTAACTGTTCATAAAAGTCAAGGATTGACATTTAATAAAGTGATAATCGATTTTGTTGGTGGCGCATTTACTGGCGGACAAACCTATGTTGCTTTATCGCGTTGTACTGCTATTGAAGGCATTATTTTAAAGCAACAATTGCGTGAAAGAGATGTTTTTGTGAATCCTGCAATAATTGAATTTAGCAAACGTTTCAATAATAATAAAGTAATTGAAAGTGCATTAGACCGTGCAGCTGCCGATGCAAGTTATCACGATGCTGCTGTTGCATTTGATAATAATGATTTAGATAATTCCGTTAAGTCGTTTTCTAAAGCAGTGGTAATGCGAAATGAACTTGGTAATCCTATTGTTCAACGTTTAATGCGTAGAAAACTGAATATAATTACAACTCTACGAACTCAGATCAACTTATTGAAAAATACCATTCATGACCAAAACTTAGTCTTGCGAAATTTGGCTGACGAATATGCCGTATTAGGAGAAGATTCTTTGAATTACACCACCGAAAATATTGTTATGGAAAGTCAAGTAAACTATGGTAATAAAAACAATAGTTGTGAAATTGACTCCGTTACAGTAAGGGCGGCGATGGCAAATTTTGATAAGGCTTTATCCTTAGATAACCTTTGTATAAAGGCATTAACAGGAAAAGGGAACTTATATATAAGACTTGGAGAACCTGCCGAAGCTATAATCTGTTTTGAGAAGATACTGACGATTGACCCTAATTCAATTGTGGCAAATTTTAATATAGGAATTGCTTTTATTTCTCTTAAGAAATACCCCGATGCCCTAAAATCATTAAAGCGTGCATTAAAATATAATAAAGTTGACCCAACAATACATGATGAGATTGCATTAGTTTATGATAAAATTGGGCTTGAAGAATTATCGGAACGTCACGCGCAACTTGCTAAAAAGCTAAGAGATAAAAATAAATAATAGTAGATGTGGGGGGCTCAAAAAATGTACTTATCTATTTTTGGCAAATCCAAGCACCTTTATATACCGATTTGATATTGCCTTGTGAGATAATACTATTAAGTTCTTCACGACTTCCAGCGGCAATGTAAATTCTATATTTCCCGTCTGATTCAAGGACTTTCATTAATGGGTCGTTTGCCTTAGCTATGTGATTCTCAGCTAACTCACGAGTTCGTAACGATGCTACTATTAGAAAGCAACTTTCATTACCAGTAGCTGTGTTTGATGTCAATTGCAATCTTTTTGCTGGCTCCTCTTTTGTTTTTTCTACAACTTTAATCTCTTTTGCATCCATCTCCTTCTCATTAGAAACAATTGTTTTAACAGTCTCTTTTGGTATAGAAATATATAAGTCGCCAATCTTATCTACAATATTTTCAGCCGTTTTATTGTCGCTTGAAAGTATATTCAAACTTGCAAATTCTTGATTCTTATTTACTATAATAGGAGTACTAAGTAGAAATGTCATTCCTATGAGTAAAATTATAGATGCTGCAATCCTAAATACATTTCTACTAATTGGAACATACATCACATCATTAACTCTGGTCTTCGTTACGCTTTCATGCTTCTTTTCAAGACGCGAAAGTAACGAAATATTGACACGTCCTAAGCCATAAAATTCATTTATAGACGTTGCACTTATGAATGGCTCAAATATTATAGCTCCCTCATCACTTTGTCTGAAAAAGCCTAATCTTCCTATTGCAATCTCGCCACCACGTAAAAGTTGATTCTTATATGATGCTATTTCATCAATAATAAATGATAGGGTTGCATTATATGATTTCTTTTCGCAACGCATAATAGAATTTGCTAAAAGTCCATCATTATAATTTACTGAAGCATTAAAACTTATGGTGCGTTCAGGTGCTTTAAATACGCCAGTCTCATCATTCATCGTTGCACAAGAATATTGCGCAATAAATGCGCCTAAGCCTGGAATTACAACGCAATCATGCTTTGTTACCAAGTATTCTATGTGGTCAATAATTGAAATCATTAAGCAAATTTAAGCAAGAATAGTGTAACGGCAAAGTTTTTATTCAATAATTTACAATCTATTTTATT
>JAVWYO010000114.1:0-6149 GCA_036661515.1 Muribaculaceae bacterium
CCTATTTCATAGTAAACATTATCAACTCCACCATCAAGAATAGTAGCTAAATTAGAGGTCACGTTAATAATCTTTCTGTATTTGACTGTAATCGATAAAATACTTGCTGTTTCTCCAGTTGCTGGATTTACAATTTCTAAGATACCAGTTGTGGCATTATTCCATATTGATTGATTATTAACGACATTTACAGGAGTCCCATTAAATGTTAGGTTTCTACTCTCTCCAGCTATATAATTAATAACGACACCAGTAATCAAAAAACTTGGAGATACAGTACTTATATTAATTTGGTTCCCTTTATATAATCTCATCGTTTTATCACTACTCTCATATACTGGACTTAAAGTTGGGTGCCCAGCTTTCAATGTCTCAAGTTTTATACTATTAAATGCATCAACAACTGTTCCAACAGCATTCCCCGAAGGAATACCCAATTCAGAAAAGACAAAATCAGTTGTTAAATCTTTAGTTGGGTCTGTTTTTGTATAATTGAATATAGCTGTTTCACTATTGTTCCATTCATTTTTAGTAGCAAAGCATTTTATCACTGTAGTTTGTGTGATTGGAATAGCTTTTGTATATATTGTCGAATTAGTTGTTGTTGGCTCATCTCCATTTATTGTATAGTAAATTTGAGAGCCAGGAGTAGCACAAGATAACGAGACATCAAATTGTGTTTCAAACGTTGAAGAACTCGGAGTCGCAGTTGGAGCTAATGCTTGCAGTGTATATGTAGCATCAGCTACACCACTATTATCTAATCCCACTTTAGTTGCAATAGCCTTTATTGTAGTTGTTTTATCAACTACAATAGGTGCGGTATATGGAGTTGATGCACTTGAAGGTATAGAGTTGTCAGTAGTATAGAATATTGATGCGCCCGCTGTTGCACATTCTATAGCAACATTTTGAGCGTCATTATAAGTCCCTGCGACAGGAGTAAATGTTGGTGTGACAGTTGTTGTGGAAGAATATTCATAAGTTATAACCGCTTTTGAGAATCGGAATTGATCCTTCTTAGGAGTAAAAGTAGCAACGTTAATTGGCTGAGAAACGTCTGCAATCCATGTATTATTATTTGACGAATATGTTCCTGGCGTTACTGTTAATTTACCTTTTTTGCTACCTGCTGTTAGTACTATTTTTTTTAGAACGGCATCAGTTGGCGCTACAATTTTAAAAACACAACCAGCATATATTCTAAATTCCTCAGTAAATCTTCCTGGGTTGTTAGAGGAATTAGTGTTCAAAACAATTATATCTATTCCATTTTGAGTAAAAGTAGATGATGAACCTTTCCCAACAGTTTCACTTTCATTTGTTGTGCTTGTTTTTACATCAAAAGTAACTTCTTCAGCCCACCCAGCATGCGACACGAAAAATAATAACAAAAATAGAGTAATTAATTTTTTCATTTTGTAATGGTTTTTATTAGTAAATTATTAGTTGTTCCTTATCATTTATATATACATTTTTATTAGCCAAAATCTCTCGCATTGCTTATGATAGCACGCTTTAGCTATAGTCAATAGCCTTACATTCACCTACAGTCACTACAAATTTACAATTTTGTATAAGTTATAGCAAGCTTTTTTAAGAATATATTTTTAAAAAGTTTTTCGTTAATTATTACAACACTTATCATTACAAAAATGTTGTTGTTTTTTATACGATACCTATGCCTTTTGCAATACTTAATTTTGTACCTTTACACACACAATAAACACATCAAGAAGATTAATTATAATGCAACCTTTTGTACATCTACATGTTCACTCACAATTCTCAGTGCTCGATGGGCAAGCGTCAATTTCAGCATTAGTCGATAAAGCTATCGATAATGGTATGCCAGGCATTGCTCTCACCGATCATGGTAATATGTTTGGAGTAAAAGAATTTTTTAATTACACTAAGAAGAAAAATTCTAACGTTAACACCGAAATCAAGAACTTAAAGAAATCACTTAAAGAACTTGAAGCTACGGAGCCTATTGATGCCGAAAAGGTTGAAAGCATTAAGCAGCAAATCATTGATGCCACACATCGATTATTTATTCCTATATTTGGGTGTGAGATGTATGTAGCCGAGACTACTATGGCGGAGCATATCTCTAAAAAAGACACTGGCCGACACTTAGTCGTGCTTGCTAAGAATGAAAAGGGATATCACAATCTCATTAAACTTGTATCTATGGCTTGGACTGAGGGCTTTTATTCTCACCCTCGTATCGACAAAGCCAATCTTGAAAAATATAAAGAGGGACTAATCGTTAGCTCGGCGTGCATCGGTGGCGAGATTCCTCGCCTCATTCATAATGGCGATATCGAAGGCGCTCGCAAATCGGTTGCATGGTTTAAGAGCGTATTTGGCGATGATTATTATCTTGAGTTACAACGTCACAAAGCTACGGTTGCGCGTGCTAATCATGAAGCATATCCTATTCAGCAAGTAGTAAATGCACAGCTAATTGAGTTTGCAAAAGAATTTGATATAAAACTTATATGCACAAACGATGTCCATTTCGTTAATGAAGAAGATGCCGAAGCTCACGATCGATTAATTTGCGTCTCTACTGGCAAGTATCTCGACGACGAAAATCGAATGCTCTATTCTAAACAGGAGTGGATGAAGACTCAGCAAGAAATGAATGAGCTATTTAGTGATATTCCCGAAGCGTTGTCTAATACTCTTGAAGTAATATCAAAAGTTGAGCAATACACCATAGATCATGATCCAATCCTACCTAATTTCCCTCTTCCCGATGGATTCACAAATAACGATGACTATTTGCGCCATTTAGTATATGAAGGTGCAAAAAAACGGTGGGGAGAACTCGATAATGAAAAGATAGAGCGTATCGACTTTGAACTCGACACAATCAAGAACATGGGATTTCCTGGATATTTCCTTATCGTGCAAGATTTTATTGAAGCAGCGCGTAGGATAAATGTATCAGTTGGACCTGGACGTGGTTCTGCTGCTGGCTCGGTAGTCGCTTATAGCCTCGGCATTACACAAATCGATCCATTAAAATATGACTTACTATTTGAGCGTTTCTTAAATCCCGACCGCATATCACTACCCGATATAGATATAGATTTTGATGACGACGGACGCTCCGAAGTACTTAAATATGTAACCGATAAATATGGCGCAGAAAAAGTCGCACGCATCATCACCTACGGCACAATGGCTGCTAAGTCGGCAATAAAAGATGTTGCTCGTGTACAACAATTGTCATTACCTGAGAGCGACCGTCTTACTAAGATGATTCCTCTAAAACTACCACCACAAGATAGCGGAAAGCCTAATAAAGTCACTATAAAGAATTGTCGAAAATTTGTCCCAGAACTAAATAGCGAATTTAACAGCAGTGATCCTCTTATAAGCACCACATTACGATATGCACAATCTCTCGAAGGCAATGTGCGCAACACTGGCGTTCATGCTTGTGGCGTAATCATTGGCCGTGACGATATAACCGATTGGGTACCCGTTAGCACAGCTGTCGATAAAGATGGAACACGACTCCTTGTTACACAATATGAGGGTAGCGTTATTGAAGATACGGGGTTAATAAAGATGGACTTCCTTGGACTTAAAACTCTATCTATTATTAAAGAAGCAATACAAAATATAAAACTCACAAGAAACATTGATTTAGACATTGATCATGTGCCTATCGACGACCCAAAAACATTTGAGCTATATTGTGAAGGGCAGACTATGGGTACATTCCAATTTGAATCGGCTGGTATGCAAAAGTACTTAAAAGAGCTAAAACCAAGTACGTTTGAAGACCTTATTGCAATGAATGCGCTTTATCGTCCAGGACCTATGGATTATATTCCGCAATTTATTGCACGCAAGCATGGAAAGGAGCCTATTGAATACGATATCCCTATAATGGAAAAATACCTTAAAGATACTTATGGTATTACCGTATATCAAGAACAGGTCATGCTACTTTCTCGTCTGCTTGCTGGTTTTACGCGTGGACAATCCGATGGACTACGTAAGGCTATGGGAAAAAAGCTCATCGATAAACTTGCCACACTAAAACCATTATTTATAAAGGGTGGGGGTGAACGAGGATATAAAGCCGAAACACTCGAAAAGATTTGGGGCGACTGGGAAAAATTTGCGTCTTACGCATTCAATAAAAGTCACGCCACATGTTATAGCTGGATAGCATTTCAAACAGCCTATCTTAAAGCAAATTTCCCATCAGAGTATATGGCGGCCGTATTAAGTCGTAATCTCAGCGATATCGAAACACTCACAAAATTCATGGACGAGTGTAAGTCCATGAAAATTGCAGTTAAAGGTCCCGATATTAATGAAAGTTTTATGTCGTTTGGTGTAAATCGTAAAGGTGATATTCGTTTCGGTCTTGGAGCTATTAAAAGCGTAGGCTTTAATGCCGTTAATGCTATTATTGAAGAACGCACCGCAAACGGGCCTTACTCTTCTATATACGACTTTGTAGAACGCGTAAATCTCACAAATTGTAGTCGAAAGACTATTGAATCACTCGCTCTTGCTGGCGCTTTTGATAGCTTCAATGAGATTTCGCGGGAAGATTTCTTTGAAAAGAACCCTAAAGATGAAACTTTTTCTGAAGTACTAACACGATATGGGCAACGTTTCCAATTAGATAAAGGATCTCAAGCTAATTCGCTATTCGGTGGAGAAGCTCCAATCCTTACAGCAAAACCTATTATACCAAAGGCCGAAAAATGGGCTGATGTAGTTGTCCTTGAAAAAGAACGCGAATTAGTAGGAATGTACTTGTCAGCTCACCCTTTAGATCCTTTTTACATGGAACTTCAATATGGGTGTAACACACACTTAAACGATTTGGCAAATGCAGCCGAAAAAGTTAATATGGAATTGACTTTTGGAGGTATTGTAACCACCTACACAGTGCGTCCTACTAAGACGGGTAGCAAATTTGGTATTATCAAGATTGAAGACTATTCAGGCTCAACCGATATACGCCTTTTTGGACAAAACTACGTAAACTATGCAAATTATGGCGAAATAGGATTACCTATCTTAGTACACGGAACATATCAAAAGAATAAGTACAACGACCGTATAGACTTAAATATCAATAAGATAGAACTATTAGACAACGTAAAAGGTAAATTAATACATAGCATCACAATTAATCTATATGATACTGAGGTAAGTGCGACAATTCACACATTATTAAAAGACTTTATGACTGATAGCACAGAAAATAGGGGAGAGCTCTTTTTCTGCCTAAAAGACGAAGAAATGAAGAGAAGTGTAAAACTAAAATCTCGCTTTAAAATGCCTATTTCTCGCAACTTAGTGAATTTTTTGACAGAACAAGAAATTAGCTTTGAAATAAATAAGGATTGATTGTTGGGCAAATGCTTTGTTTTATTTAAATTTGTAACATTATATAAACTCTAAAAAAATAGGAAATGGCTTATATTTTCACAGACGAAAACGCAAAAGAATTAATAGATTCAGGAAAACCTGTCGTAATAGATTTCTGGGCTGAATGGTGTGGCCCATGTAAAAGGATAGCTCCAATAATTGAAGAATTAGCTCTTCAGTATGAAGAAACAGTATTAATTGGAAAATACAATGTCGATGATAACAACGACATCAGCACAGAATACGGCATTAGAAACATTCCTACAATTTTATTTTTCAAAAATGGTGTATTATCAGAGCGTAGTGTAGGATCATTATCAAAGTCAGATCTCGAAGCAAAGATTAAAGCATTATTATAGTAGAATAAATTTAGGCACATCACCCCAGCCATCATCGCATCAAAGAACGTATAATACGTCCTCTTCACAACAAAGTTCTGAACGCATTATTGCGTCCAAATGCCAAGATGTGTCCGCATATTCTATGTAAATTTTAAGTAGCACTGCAAATATACATAACTATTACTGAACAAACCCTTCAGAAAAGTCATCACAGCCCGAAGCAAAACCGAGCGCAGCAAAGTGCAAAACCATCAGTAACCAAATTAAATCATCACAGTCAGAAGCAAAACGAGCGCAGCAAAGTGCAAAACCATCATCAAATGAAGCAAGAACGTAAGAGAACGTCGAAGACGTTCCACTTCAGAACGCCAGTTCTGAAATTTAACCCCATAA
>JAVWYO010000115.1:0-5949 GCA_036661515.1 Muribaculaceae bacterium
GTTATATTGTAATATATTTTTTACACTGAAAGCCATCGGCGCATTTCATCAATAGTCGCCTTGCGCCTATTTGCATAATCTACGCGCTGATCTTCGGCAATTTTCCCTATATGAAAATATCGACTATCGGGATGCGAAATCATAATACCACACACACTGGCAGCTGGCGACATGGCTCCATTTTCTGTTATAACGACTCCTATTTTAGATAAGTTCATTATTCTATCAATATCAAATATCACTGATTGGTCAGGTAGTGATGGATAACCCACTGCTGGACGAATACCTTGATAATATTGTCGCAATGCCTTCGTTGGGTTTCCCTCTTCTTGCGATGAATATCCCCAAAGACTTTGACGTACAATCTCATGGAATCGCTCTGTGGCAGCCTCCACGAGCCTATCTGCTACTGTCTGATAAAGCATTGCCACATAGTCATCACCTTTATCTCTCTTATAATCTATGATATTTTGTATCTGTTCTCCTACCGTTACGGCAAATGTAGCAATATAATCGGTTTTATCGGGAGATATGAAGTCACTAAGGGCTAACGTTTCTTCAATATCGGCCTTTTGTTGCCTAATCGTTGGAATAACAACATCACCTTTATCTGTCGAAATTATTATATCATCAACTACTGAATTTGCTTCCCAAAATCCATAACGAGCAATAACGCTATCATTAGCCACCTCTTGAAGATAATCTATTGCACGCTTTGCCTCTTTTAATAGTTGCATAGCTTCTGCTGCTTTATGCACATCTTTCGTGCTATGCGTTGCAAGCCAATTTGCCCTACAATGGTCACAACCTGTTATTTGTGCCACTTCTGCCATTGAAGCGTCAAATTTCCATGTAGCAAAGAATGGTCGCCAATTTATATAATCACGAATTTCCGAAATAGGCAAACCAATATTTCTTATGCCCAATTTCTGTGGCTTCACTGGAATGTATGCTTGCCAATCGCACCGATAAGCCCTATTCCGTGCTTCAGTTAGTGAATACATCGACGCTGGAGTTGAAAGCGTTTCACGTAATCGTTGTTGCTCTATTTTGAGAACTTTTGCATAGTTTTCTCTATTATTGATGAGTTGTTGTGCCACTTGTGGCATCAAAGCGGCATCTCTGGTGTGTACAACAATTCCATTGCTATATTCTGGGGCTATTTTAACTGCTGTATGTAGTGCCGATGTCGTGGCGCCACCTACCATTAAAGGTAGCGTGAGTCCTCGTTCATTCATAAGAGATGCAACATGTCGCATCTCTTCAAGTGATGGTGTAATTAGTCCACTAAGAGCAATAATATCAGCATGTTCATCTATTGCGCGTTGCACAATATCTTCACCAGGTACCATAACGCCAAGATCTACAACATCAAATCCATTACATCGCATTATCACCGTTACTATATTTTTACCTATATCATGAACATCGCCTTTTACTGTGGCAATAACCATTTTACCAGCATTTTTTTGCTCTGTATTGCGTTTTTCCTCTTCAATATATGGATTCAACCATGCAACAGCTTGTTTCATAACTCTTGCACTCTTCACAACTTGTGGAAGGAATAGTTTTCCATCGCCAAAGAGCTTTCCTACGGCATTCATTCCAGCCATGAGTGCGCCATCAATTACGCCTATTGCGCTACCTGTTTCGTGCATCGCTTCTTGCAAATATTGCTCCATATTATCGGTCTTCCCTTTCACAATTACTTGCATTAACTTTTCACTAACGGTATATATTTGTTTTGTATCTTCTATTTGCGCATCAACAATTTGACCATCATTTTTTAATTGCTCCGCAATCGCTATCAGCTGGTCGGTGGAATCTTCATTACGATTAAAAATCACATTTTCTATCGCTTCGCAAAGGGATTTAGGCACATCATTATATGGTACCATCGTAGCCGCATTAACTATCGCCATATCCATTCCTTTGGCAATAGCATGATATAGAAACACCGAATGCATTGCCTCTCTCACATAGTTATTACCACGAAATGAAAATGAAAGATTACTTATACCGCCACTCACTTTTGCCCCTCGCAGATTGTTTTTAATCCACTCTGTGGCTCGAATAAAATCTATCCCATAATTATTATGCTCCTCTATTCCAGTGGCAAGGGCAAGCACATTTGGGTCAAATATTATATCTTCACAATTAAATTCCACCTCTTCGGTAAGAATTTTATATGCTCTGTGGCACACCTCTATTTTACGTTCGTAACTATCAGCTTGACCTATCTCATCAAATGCCATTACCACTACGGCAGCACCCATGTGCTTAATATACTTAGCTCGTTCCTTGAACACATCAGCTCCATCTTTAAGACTTATTGAGTTGACAATCCCTTTTCCTTGCACACACTTCAACGCGCTCTCTATGACATTCCACTTTGAAGAATCAATCATCACAGGCACACGTGCCACATCGGGTTCCGACGCGAGCAGATTAAGGAAATGGGTCATTTCACTTTCGGTGTCAAGCATTGCATCGTCCATGTTTATATCCACGATTTGCGCACCAGCTTCTACTTGTTTGCACGCAATAGCAATCGCTTCGTCCCACGATTTTTCATTTATTAGTCGTAAGAATTTTCTACTACCAGCAACATTACAACGTTCACCTATATTTACAAAATTCCTCTCTTTCACAATATCAATATGCTCAAGACCACTAAGGCGCAACCTCTTTTCAATATTAGGAATAAGTCTTGGCTTGCAACCATTCACAAATGTAGCAATAGCACTAATATGCTCTGGAGTGGTACCACAACAACCTCCAATAATATTAACAAGCCCCCTATCTATCATTGGCTTAATATGCTCAACCATCATCTGTGGTGACTCATCGTATTCACCCATTTCATTAGGCAACCCAGCATTGGGATATACACAAATCGCTGTATCGGCAACGCCACTCATCACCTCAAGCCATTTAGTCATGCCATCTGCACCAAATCCACAATTAAGCCCTATTGAAAACAACTTAACGTGGCTCACACTTGCCACAAATGCCTCAATAGTCTGCCCACTAAGTGTTCGACCACTCTCAGTTAGAGTCACAGAAAGCATCACAGGCACATCTCGTCCTATATTTTTCATCGCAACATCAGCAGCCCATAATGCAGCTTTTGCATTTAGAGTATCAAAAACAGTTTCAATCAACAACAAGTCAACACCACCTTCAAGAAGTCCCTCAATCTGCTCTACATAAGCATCTACAAGTTCGTCCCAAGTAACACTCCTCGACGCAGGATTTTCAACTTCTGGCGACAGCGAAAGGCTCTTATTAGTGGGGCCAACGCTCCCTGCAACCCACTTCATTCCTCCACATTCATCAACAGCTGCCCTCGCAATACGTCCAGCCTCGCGATTTATCTCGCGCACTACACCTTGCAATCCATAGTCTGCCATCGACACCGCATTCGCATTAAAACTATTTGTTTCAATAATATCAGCACCAGCATTTATATATTTAATATGAATTTGCTTTATTATATCAGGGCAAGTAAGCACCAACACATCATTACAACCGCTAAGTTCTCTATCCCAATTAGCAAACCGCTCGCCACAGAAATCACTTTCACGCAAATTCTCACGCTGAATCATAGTCCCCATAGCACCATCAAGCACCAACACTCGCTCTTCAAACAAAGGCAAACAAATTCCCATATCTTTATTTTTTAATAATCAACTTCAACGCTCTGTCATATACCCACTGAATAAGCCACCCAAGCAACATAATCACAGGCAAGCACACAAACACAAGCCACATCACACGCCACAACCCATCATTAGGAAACCAAACATGATCCCTAATATACTGATAAATATGCCGATGAAACATATATGCCGCCATACTCGCATACGCTATCCAACCACCACACAAAGCCACACCACGCAACCTGACCAAATACTGCGAAACCCACAAAATAACAATAGCACCACCAAAAGCAATAACAGGACGGCACAAAATCACACGCCAATCACTCCATTCAAGCCCAGTACTCCAGCAAAGCATCGACGCACAAACAGCCCCTACAAGACTTAACGACACAACCTCCCTACTAAGTATTTCCGGAATCTTATATCTCGAAAGCATAACACCAACTGCAAAACAAGGAAAATAATAAACAAATCGCTTCTCAATACCAGTGCCAAGCAACACCATCGCAAGCCCAACACCACTAATCACAACAGCAACAACAATCTGCCGCCAAAGCACACCACCCGAAAGCAACGGAAAAAGCAAATAAAACACAATAATCATACTCACAAACCACAACGTAAGAGGCATCGGCGGAATAAAAGTCGAAAGCCCCACAACGCTAAGCAAAGCAGTACCAACACTAATTTTACCCAAATTATAATACATCAAAAGCGACAACGCAAAAAGTGGCAAAATCCTCAACACACGACCCCTTAGAAACCGCCAAAAACTACCAACATCGCGCACCACATAACGGCCACCAAGCAAATAACCCGAGAGGAACATAAACAGCCCAAGCGAAGCATTTTTCACATACTCACCCCAAGGCGCAAGACTAAAAGCATCAGTATAATTATTCAAGTGCCAAACACCAACAATATACAACATACTCAATCCACGCGCAACATCAAGCGACCGATCCCTAACATAATTCATATCATAATTTTATATTCAACAAAATTACACAAAACCAACAAAATCACCCCATCAAAAAACAAATTAATAATAATAGAGTCAAAATATCAAAAAATTTACTTAACTTTGTCCCCATTAAGAACTACAAAACATCATTTTGTATTCTTTTTTTAAAAGTAATACGACAACACACAAAACAAAGCAAGTCATATTACCCAGTAATATAAAAGGCTAAAACGAATTTACGGCATGTTGCTGCGACAGTGCATCCGAAACATAGTTTCACCCAACGAGCATCAATCAATCAGAACCCACAAGCAAACGCCCTGTGGTGTCCCCCCTCTATTGCCCTAACCCGCCCCACACACAACATTTTTTTAAAATAAATATTTCGGAAGCCAACAGCCTCCGCAATACTTCCACAATCTATTAACAATGGATTCACTTTATAACAATCTGAGTTTAATGGCTATTTATAGTATCAGAATTGCAATTGATTAATAGTGACAATGAGGCATTTAAAAGAAAAGATAACGAATTCCTAAAATCTATAAACTAAATCAAATGGAGCCTAAAATATTACTATCAATAGCTATACCAACAAAAAATAGACAACAATATTGCATTGCTGCAGTAGAGCAAATACTTTCATTAAACTTAATTCAAACTGAAATAATAATACAAGATAACAGTGATGATACATCGTTATCAACAAAGTTGAAAGAAAGCAAATTAAAAAATGTAGTTTATAATTACAATAATGAGATTTTATCTTTCGTAGATAACTTCAGTAAAGCAATTGAGTTATGCCATGGAGAATACATTTGTATGATTGGTGATGACGATGGCGTTCTTCCAATAATAAACGATATCGTTAATTTTGCAAAAACTAATAATTTAGATGCAATTGTACCTGGTCTAAATTCTGTATATTTATGGCCTACTAAAAAGCCTATAATAAAGCATGCAGAAAATGGTTATTTGGGACTTTCCTTCATCCATAATTCAATTAAATATCCAAATATTTATACGGAATTATTAAAGTTATTACATAATGGAGGTCAAAACTACCAATCATTTAATGTACCACGTCTTTATCATGGATTAGTCAAAAAAGAAATCTTAGATAAAATTAGACATCAGACAGGTGCCTACTTCAATGGATTGACACCAGACATTTACATGGCAACAGCTTTATCTCTTACCTGTAATAAAGTTTGTGCTATAACCTTTCCAATTACAATTTCTGGGATTTGTCCAAAAAGTGGCTCAACAGACTCTGCAACAGGTAAACATACTGGACAATTAAAGGATGCTCCACATTTT